>CAYQGF010000195.1:0-7277 GCA_964416885.1 uncultured Iamiaceae bacterium | reverse complement strand
CCGGCCGAGCACCGGGCCTTCGGGGTCGAGCGGGGCGAGCGGTCGGACTGGTTCGACGAGGCCCTCCCCCTCATCCGGCGTCTGTGGGCCGAGGACGACGTGCACCACGACGGGGCCCGCTTCCGGGTCGACGGCGTGACCCTCCGGCCCAAGCCGGTGCAGCAGCCGATCGAGGTGTGGCTCGGCGGCCGGTCCCGGTCGGAGCTGGTCCGCTGTGGGCGTCTGGGCGACGGCTGGCTGCCGTCGTTCGCCACCGTCGACGACGTGGCGACGGGCTGGGCCGTGGTGACGGAGGCCGCGGCCGGCGCCGGCCGGGAGATCGACCCCGAGCACCTCGGCGTCCTCGTCGCCTACAGCCGGGGGCCGGTCCCCGATCGGGTCGCCGCCCTGGTCACGGCCCGGCGGCCGGACCTCGACCCCGCCGCCGTCGTCCCGGTCGGGATGGACGGGTTGCGGGCGCAGCTCGAGGCGTTCATCGAGGTCGGGGCGTCGAAGTTCGTGGTCCTCCCGGTGGAGGAGCCGGCCGACTGGACCACCGAGCTGGAAGAGGTCGCCGCCGCCGTCAGGCCCCTGGAGACGTAGCTCGCCCGGGTCGGCGGGAGCGGGCCCGGCGACGGCGGTCGCTAGCCGAAGCGGACCCGCAGCCGCTGGTCGATGGTCCACTCCCCCTCGGCCCGGGCCACTCCCCCGGCCACGTCGACGCCCTGCCCCCCTGTCACCGTGGCCCCCTCGGCCCCCGAGACCGTGACGGCCAACTGGTCGGCGTTGGCCAGGGGCTGGGACGATGCCAGCAGCCGGTAGGTGGTGCCCATCCCCTCGACGACGCCCCGGAGCTGGACCTCCAGGACGACCTCGCTGGCCGACGGCACGGTCACCGGAGCGGTGAAGACGTTGGCCCCCGCCTCGCGCTGGGGCTCGAGGCCGATCGGCTCGCCGTCGAGGGTGGCCCCGATGGCGTCGAGCGGCGTGTAGACCGCCGTGAGCATCCTCGCCGTGCCCTGGGGCACCACCGAGCCGGCGGCGCCGATCACGTACTCGGGCAGCCCCGACGCCGGCGCCTCGTTGCGGACCCGCACCCGCACGGTGCCCTCGACCAGCCCCGTCGCCGGGTCGTAGGCGAGGTCGTAGGAGACGTCGCGGTGGACGAACACGTCGATCTTGTTGGCGCGCAGGTTCGCCATCCGGACCGAGAGGAAGTCGGAGCGCTCCGGCCGGGCGAAGGACCCGAGGGTCCCGAGCCGGCCCATGAAGGCCTGGGCGGCGGGGTCGAACGGCACGAACATCAGGTGCTTGCCGGCGACGGCGGGGCCGAGGACGTCGCCGAGCCGGGCCGGCCCCGGCAGCGAGCGGTCGGTGAGGGCGTCGAAGGTCGCCCGGCCGATGTCCTGGAGCTTGTCCTGACGATCGGTGTTGGTGTCGAAGGCGACGTACTGGTCGCGCAGCAGGAACTCCACCACGTTCTCGGCCGAGATCGGCATGTCGATGCCCTCGACGTCGACCGGTCCGGTGAGCTGGAGGAACGCCTCGAGGGCGAAGGGGTCGACGACGAGGACTCCGTCGACGGGTTGGGCGGTCGACTGCTCGTAGAGCGATGCCGCGACCTCGGCCACCGTCGGCATGTCGGGCGATGCGGTCACGTTCTGGAAGAGGCGCTCGGGCCGGTAGCGGTCGTAGCGCTCGAGGAACTCGTCGTGGCCCGTGATCTCCCGCACCCCCGGGGGGACGATCAGGTCGGCGACCGGCCCCGACGTGGCGAGGTCGACATCACCGTCTCGGGCCTCCAGCACGGCGTAGGCGCCGGTGAAGCCACCCAGGTTGCGCGTCTCGGCGGGGGTGGTGAACAGCACCAGGTAGCGCCGGTCGCCGTCGCCGCCGAGCAGGCCCGGGGCGACCTGGAGGCCGTCGGCGGCGAGGCTGACCTCGGGCCGGGCCTCGGCCACCTTGTCCACCACGTCGTCGAGCGCGGTCGCGACCGGGCCCAGCAGCCACGGCGACCGGGCCTCGTTCATGTCGTCCTCGGCCGCCGCGAGCGCCTCGGAGGCGACCCGCACCGGCTCCTGCATGCGGCGGACCTGGTCCAGGTCGACCCGACCGGACTCGGTGGTGAGCTCCTTGTAGGGCGCGGCGGTGGCGGCGGCGCCCGCCGCCTCGGAGAGCTCGTGACCCGACCGGGCGACCGTCGACATGGCCCGGACGTGCTGGGACACGATCGGGACCACCCGGGCCGGCAGCATCCACGGGCCGTCGAGCAGGGTGGAGGCCCGGGAGAACTCGGCCTCGGCCGTCGTGAAGCTCTGGGCCGAGCCGGCCTGCGCCCCCTGGCCGGCGGCGTTCAGGCCGGCCTGGGCGCCGTCGCCCCCCTTGACCAGCGACGGTGCGGCCATGGCGGCGGCCACCGCGGTCACGACGCCGACGAGCACCAGGGCGCCGGCCCCCCAGGCCACGACGCGGCGGGCCCGGCGCCGGACCGCGGGCGGGCTGCGACGATCGCTCGACGGCAGCAGGGGGAGGACGGCGGCGATGGCCACGAGGGTCTCGGCCCCGTGGAACGCGATACCGGGCAGGTTGAGCAGGGCGATGGCGGCGAGGCCGCCCGCAGCGGCGCGGGCGATGCGGCGCCGGCGGCGGGCCGACTCGTTGGCGACGAAGACGCACCCGAGGGCGACCACGGCCGGAGCCAGCGCCCAGCCACCGACGGCGGCCACCGCGGTGAGGCCCGTCATCCAGACCAGCGAGGCCCGGCTGGCCCGGGAGGCGACGTAGGTGACCGCGGCGGCGAAGGCGGCGCACCAGAGGCGGTCGGCGACGACGATGCCCGTGGGCGCGGCGGTGCTGGTCAGCGCGACGAGGGCGGCGAGCGCGCACAGCCCCCGCACGATGAGGCGGGTGCGTCGGCGACGACGGTGGCGGGGGCGCGACGGTCCGGTGTCCTCGCGCCCCGCGTCGAGCAGGGCGGTCATGTCACGACCGGCTCAGTCCGTCCACAGCTCGTCCGACGCCCGCCACGGAGGGGGGCCCTCAGCTTCGGGCGGTCCGCTTGCGGGAGACGAGCAGGAGCGCGGCGCCGGCGGCCAGGACCACCATGCCGATGCGGAGCGGGGCGCCGAGGTCGGTACCGGTGCGCACCAGGCCGCCGCCACCGGGGGGCGTGCCCGGAGTGGTGGGGGGCGTGGTGGGCGGCGGGCGGTGGTCGCAGTCGACGACGTTGATGGTGAGCCTGACCTCGTCGGCGACGCCGTAGTTGTTGATGCCGCGGACGATGATCGTGTGCTGGCCCACCGGGGTGCCCGGGGGCAGGTCGAAGGTCAGGGTGGCCCGGCCGTTGGCGTCGGCGACGGCCGTGCCCAGGACGACCTCGCCATTGGGGGTGACCAGGATGAACGTCGCCGTCGAACCGGGCTGGAGGTGGTCGACCGTGATGACGATGCCCGTGTTGTTGCAGGACACGCCGGGCGTGGGGTTGCTGATCGTGGCGCTGATGACGCCGGAGTACTCGTCGTTCTCCAGGGTGCCCTGGGCTCCGGCCACGCTGGCGACGGCCAGGACCGCGCCGACGACCAGCACACCCAAGATCGCTTGCAGAGTGCGGGTTCCTCGCATGTGGTCTCCTCCCACGTTCGGGGCCGTGCGCACCCAGGTGCCGACACCGTAGCCGCTACCGGGCCCTGGCATCGAACGTTTCGCTCCTCTGACGTGACCCATCGGCCACGGAGAGGCGGAGTCGAGGGCTTCGACATCCGAGATCGTGCCGTAGAGTCGGCCGCCGGCCCTCGTAGCTCAGGGGATAGAGCGTCGGTTTCCTAAACCGTGCGTCGCAGGTTCGAATCCTGCCGGGGGCGCCATGTGAAAAGGGTAGCTGACCAGGCCCGATGTGTCGATGGGCCTGTCCGCCAGTGAGCGCCATTTCCCGCCAGAATCCGCCCGATTCCGCCCCTCTCCGGGAGCACACCGGGATAGATTCGACCCCCAAGACGCCGTCGTAGGTGACCGTGCGTCGCAGGCGAAGCACCTCCGCCTGGGTGGGTTCCCCCGGTGACGGATTGCTGACTTGGTCGACCCGTGTCGATGCGGGCGGGCCCGCGACCAGAGGCCCAGACCGGCGTCAGAGACCGAGCCCGTCCGCCGGTCCCGGCCGCTCGGGCCGATCGTTCGCCCGGCGGACGATGTCCCGCAGCTCGGGCAGCGCCTCCCGGTCCTTGGGCCGGTCGGCCCACTCCTTCGACGCGACGATCGCCTCGACGCTGGCGATGCGAACGAACAGGGTCGGGCCGGCCTGGACCTCGAGCGCATCAGGCGCAAGATCGTCGTAGGTGAACCGCCGCCCCGCTCGGCCGGGCATGTCCGTAAGGATGTCCAGGTCGCCGAAATCGGTACGCAGGGTGGCGATCTCCATCCGTCCGAGCGTCGCCCCGTCCCACCGTCGCGGGAGCGCTTGGGCGACTTCGTCGCTCAGCCCGTCGGCTCGGAGTCGTGCGTTCAGCTCGGTGAGTGCTGTACCCAGATGGTCGAGGTTCTCGCTGCTACGCCGCACGAGGATGTCGACGTCCTGCGTCTCTCGCGTGGCGCCGTGGAGGGTGCTGGCCGCTCCGCCGACGAGCAGGTACTCGACCCGATGGTCGGCGAGCGTGCCGACGATGCGGTCGAGGTCGAAGGCGCCGATGGCCTAGAACCCCGCCGCTTCCTCGGGCGTCATGTGTCCGATCTCGACCAGCCAGGCCAGGACCTTGTCCTTGCTGTCTAGGCGGCGGCCATCCCGCAGGAGCGTCCGGTCGTCAGCCGTAGCCGGCGGAGCCGCGGCAAGGTGGCGCTTCAGCTCTTCCCAGTCGACAGCCGTCGTCTGTGCCATGTGCAGAAGGCTACCTGGAAGCGCCCGGCCACGATTAGGGGACCGACGGGCGGGTGAGGTCGGCGACGCGCCGCGCCAGGCCGGCCGCAGCCTCGCGACCGTCCTGGATCTTCTCTTCCGCCTCTGCGAAGTCGATCCACCTGTTCTCGAGCGCACCCGTCTTCGACCGGGTTCGAAGCTCTCGCCCAAGACGCCCTTCGCGAACCTCAGGCGAATTGCGCTGCCAGGATTCTGTCGTGCCGTGGGCCATCAGGTGTCGGAGGTCGAGCAGCGACGTGACCCTCCTGAACATGTCCTCAGCCTCGGTGTCGAGCTGTTCGTGGAGTTCGAGCGCGGTGCGGATGATGCCCGTGGGGGCTTTCAGACCGCCCCACGTGCCGATCAGCCGCTCGACGAGTTCCCGCTTCGTGGGGTCATCTCCGCCGAGGTAGGACGCGGCCACGGCGAGGAGCTCGTGCTCGACGAAGACCGCGGCGTCGAGGATCCGGAATCGGAGCCACGTGTCCTGCCGATCGCGATCGTCTAGTTCGGCGAGGTACTGCTCGTGCCCGTAGTCCGTCATTTCTGTTCCTCCCGGCGGGACACTTGCCGCCTTCCCAAGACATCATGTTGTCGGCGGAGGGGTGGTGCAGCGTCGTTTCCTTGCGACTACGTCACGGGCCAAGACCGAAGTCGTCGTCGATAGTCGCCTGGGGATCTGTGACTCGTCGAGGCGGCTCACCATTTTCGTCATCCTTGAGGAATGGCGGCCTGCGACTCGAGGCCCGACCGACGGACGATAAAGAAGTCCGGGGTCGAAGGCGCTCCAACGCTGCGGGCACGGCAGCGCCCGCAAGGGCTCCTCCGAGACCGATCAGGATCACCGAGGGACAACGCATGGTCCCCTGGAGAGCGACCGCCTCTTCGTAGCGCACGGTGGCCCGGACGAGGACATCACCAGCGTCTGCCATGGCATCGGTAAAGGCTTCCGCTAGCCCAACGGTCTGGCTGCCGGTCGTGTACCGCTCGAGGTGCAGCGTGCTGTAATCGAGCCGGGCGACGCGGAGAGCCCCTTCAGCATCCGTCACGGCCCCATCGACGGTTCGGTCAATCAATCCACCGGCGAGGAAGCGGCAACCGCACCGGTGAAGAGCAGGGCTGCCGCACCACGCGGCACCTTTCGGACAGCTGCGGCCTGCGCAGCGTCAATCTGGCTAGCTTCGATCGATGCGAGGCGCCGTTCCAATCCGGCGAGCGCATCCGCCACCTGAGTGTCCTGCAGGTTCGCTCTTCGCCAGCGCGCAAGTCTCAACACCGAGTTCAGATCGATGCGCATCGTCCCCTCCTTCGCCACGTGTCCCCGGCCGATGCCGATTGCGACTCCTCCATTGTCGACGATCCGCTCAACAGGTATGACCCCTGGCGTTGCCGGCCTGGCAGTCAGAGGCCGAGGCCGTCGTGGCCAACCTGAGGCAAGTCTTGCTCGATGGCGACTGAGCCTGGGGCCCGGCGGTCGAGGAGGGGGCGAGGTACTGGCGGCGCCGGGCCAGGTCGTCGCGTTCGATGTCGGCCTCGACCTTGGTGATGGTGTGGTTGAGGTCGTCGGCGGCGGGTTGCCCGACGGCGTGCCATCTGACTTCGGCGGCGTCGAGGATGGGCGCGAGGGTGTCGGCCTCTCGTCGAGCGCTGCGGCGGTCTCGACGGCGGGTGTTGGGGTGGGCGGCCAGGCACTCGGCGGCGTCGAGGTGTGCTCGGAGTTCGTTGCGAGTGCGAGCGTTGGCGCCTTCGGGGGTGTGCTGCCAGCGGCCTCGGCCGGCGTAGAGATCGCGGAGGTCGTCGCGTAGGGCGTCGAGACGACGCTGCTCCGGGCTCTGCTCGACCTTCGCCTCCGGGGTGCTCGGTCGGAGGGCCGGGGTGGCGGTGTCGGCGATCCAGCGTTGGTGGTGGTCGTTGGACCAGTCGATGCCGAGGTCGTGGCGGGCTTGGTCGAGGTCGTCGGCGACGGTGTAGAGGGTGGTGCCGGTGCGGGCTCGGCTGAGGGCGACGTAGGCGAGCTCGCGGCGGCCGCCGCCGGCGGCGAGGACGTGGGCTCCGGTCGTAGGTGGCGCCCTGGGCGCGGTGGACGGTGAGGGCGTAACCGTGGTCGAGGTGCTCGGCGTCGATCGCTTCGCCGGACAGCGCGACCGGGCGCCCGTCGGTGGTGACGGCTCGCAGCCGGGCGCCGGGGAGGTCGACATCAGTGACCGTGAGGCGTTCGCTGGTGACGAGGCGCTGGTCGGGGTTGGGGGCGAGGAGCACGACCTTGTCCCCGGCGGCGTAGGGACGTCCGCCGAAAGCGACGAGTTCGGGGCCTGGATCCCGAAGTTGGTCCCGGTGGAGGTCCCGGGCGAGGCGGTTGAGGTCCCGGACGTCGTCCCGGCGCCAGGCCAGCAGTGCCGTGTCGTGTCCGGCA
>CAYQGF010000194.1:2408-7296 GCA_964416885.1 uncultured Iamiaceae bacterium | reverse complement strand
TCGTTGGGGATGACGATCTGGGTGTCGACGCGCTCCTTGAGCTTCTGGACGCCCTGCTCGGCCTGCACCGAGCGGCGCCGGCCCTCGAAGGCGAAGGGCCGGGTGACGACACCGATCGTCAGGGCACCGAGCGTCTTGGCGATCTCGGCGATGACCGGGGCGCCACCGGTGCCGGTGCCGCCGCCCTCGCCGGCGGTGATGAAGACCATGTCGGCCCCCTTGAGGACCTCCTCGATCTCGCTCCGGTGGGCCTCGGCCGCCTGGGCACCGACCTCGGGGTCGCTGCCGGCGCCGAGGCCGCGGGTCAGGTCCCGGCCGATGTCGAGCTTGACGTCGGCGTCGCTCATCAGCAGCGCCTGGGCGTCGGTGTTCACGGCGATGAACTCGACCCCCTTGAGGCCGGCGTCGATCATCCGGTTGACGGCGTTGCACCCGGCACCGCCGACGCCGACGACCTTGATCACCGCCAGGTAGTTCTGCGGGTTACCGGCCATGGTGGAGGGTTCCTTCCTGAAACGCGCGGGACGGTCGGCCCCGGAGGCCGACCGTCTGAGAACCCTCGACCTCGACATGAGGATGAGGGTTATGTAAAGTTCTTGTACCGGTCGAGACTCTACGCACAGCCCCTCCCGGAGGTCAACACCGGAGCCGACGGGACGCGGACGTCGATCCGGCAGGCGTCGCCCTCGACCGTGGCGTGCTGGCCGACCGCGACCGTCGCGGCGGCCTTGGCCCGGACCTCCGAGCCGTCGCCGAAGAGGGCACGGAACCCGTCGTCGAGCGCCAGCTCGATGCCCTCGGCGGTGGTGGCCACGCCGACCACCGAGTCGACCAAGGGCTCGGCCAGGGCGCCGACCACCTCCAACGCGGCCCGGTCGTCGCGGTCGAGACGGTGCCCGGGAGCCACGGCGCGGGTGCCGTCGAGCACGGGCAGGTCGGGGGCCTCGCCGGTGACGGCCAGCACCCGACCCTCGGCATCGAGCGTCGCCCACCCGTCGGGGTGGGCCACGGTGGCGACCGGCGTGCGCTCGGTGACCACCAGCCGGACGGTGCCGGGCCACAGCCGCGACACCTGGACCTCGGCGACCCAGGGCAGGGCGGCCACCTGACGACGGGCACGGTCGAGGTCGACCTCGGCCATCGGGGTGCCCCGCGGCGTGGCCGCCGCGGCCCGGACGTCGGCCGGCGCCGTGTGGTGGGCGCCGACGACCTGGACCCGGTCGACGTCGAGCAACGGGCTCCGCACCAGGACCAGGGACCAGACGATGGCGCAGACGACGGCCAGCAGGACCTTGACGCGGCGCAGCCGGCGCCGCCCGGCGCTCCGGGCCACCTCGGCCCGCCGGGCCCGCATCCGCGGGTGGGCCGACGGCGACGGGGCGGGGGCCGGGCGTTCGGGGGCGAGGGTGCGGGGAGCCATCAGCGCCCCTCCCCCGCCGGCCACGTGAAGCCGACCAGCCGGGTCTCGGGCACCAGGGCGACGCCCTGGGCCTCGCGCACCCGGTCGGCCACGACCTGCATCAGGGCGAAGATGTCGTCGGCCGAACCGCCGGCGTCGGCCTGGATGAAGTTGGCGTGCTTGGGCGACACCTCGGCGGTGCCGACCCGGTGGCCCCTGAGCCCGCTCGCGTCGATCAACCGACCGGCGGAGTCGCCGTCGGGGTTGGTGAAGACCGAGCCGGCGTTGGCGCCCCCGGGCTGGTTCTCCCGGCGCCACCGGACGATGGCGCCGATCTCGGCCTCGGCCGCCGCCCGGTCGCCGGCCGCGAGGGCGAGGGTCGCCTCCACCACCACGTGAGAGGCCGCGATCTCCGAGTGCCGGTACCGCAACCCGAGGGCGGTGGCAGGGAGCGTCGCCGGCATCGCCCCATTTTCGCCGGCCGCGAGGTCGACGACGCGGATGCTCGTCAGGCTGGCCGCCACATCGGAGCCGTGGCCCCCTGCGTTCATCCGCACCGCCCCCCCGACCGACCCGGGCACGCCGACGGCCCACTCGAACCCGGTGAGCCCGGCCGCGGCGCTGCGCCGGGCCACGACCGGGAGGCTCGCCGCCCCTCCGGCCCGGAGCGTGGTGCCCTCCACGACGACCTCGGCGAAGGCCGGGCCGAGGGTGACGGCGATGCCCGGGAAGCCGGCATCGGCGACGAGCAGGTTGGACCCCTTGCCCACGACGAGGGTCGGCAGCCCGCTGGCCTCCACCGCCGCGGCCACGGCCACCAGGTCGTCGAAGCCGGCCGCCTCGACCAGCACCGCGGCCGACCCACCGACCCGGTAGGTGGTGAGGCCACCGAGGTCGGCGTCGACCCGGGCCCGGTCGCCGAGCCGCGCCACCGCCCGCTCGACCGCGCTCACGGGGCGGGCTCGCCCCGGTCGTCGGGCGCGTCGTCCCGGGCGCGGGCGGTGAGGACCGCCAGCACCTCGTCGGCCAGCCCGGTGATGTCGCCGGCCCCGAGCGAGAGGCACAGGTCGCCGGCGACCAGGACCTCGGCCAGGTCGGCGGCGAGCGCGGACCGGTCCGGGACGTACACGACCGGGAGGTCGGGGTCGACGGCGGTGATGGCGTCGACCACGAGCTGGCCGGTGACGCCCGGGCGGGGCTGCTCCCCCGCCCCGTCGACGTCGGTGACGACGACGAGGTCGGCACCGGCGAAGGAGGGGCCGAACTCCTCCCACAGGTCCTCGGTGCGCGAGTACCGGTGGGGCTGGAACACGGCGACGACCCGCGGCCACCCACCCTGGGCCGCGGTGCCGACCACCGCCGCGACCTTGCCCGGGTTGTGGGCGTAGTCGTCGACGAAGGTGATGCCGTCGAGGTGGCCCCGGAACTGGTAGCGACGGGCGACCCCGGCGTAGCGGCCCAGGGCGGCGGCCACGGCGTCGAACGGGGCGCCGACCTGGAGAGCCGCCACCAGCGCCGCGGTGGCGTTGCGGGCGTTGTGGAGGCCCGGGATCGGCAGGTCGACCCGACCGAGCCGCTCCCCCTCGTGCTCGACCGCGAAGCGGGTGCCGACCCGGTCGACCTCCACGTCGACGATCCGGTACGTCGCCCCCTCGGCGGTGCCGTAGGTGAGCGAGCCGTGCCGGGCCGCCAGGGCGGCCGCGTGGGGCTCGTCGGCGCAGACCACGGCCACCCGGGCCTCGGCGACGAAGCGGTCGAAGGCCGCCTCGATGGCCTCCAACGAGCCGTAGTGGTCGAGGTGGTCGGCCTCGACGTTGGTGACGACGGCGATGTCGGTGGCGAGCTCGGTGAAGGTGCCGTCGCTCTCGTCGGCCTCCACGACGAACAGCTCGCCGTCGTCCCACGCCGCCCCGGTGCCGATCTCGTTGACGTCACCGCCGACGATGAACGACGGGCGCAGCCCGGCTTCGACCAGCGCCAGGGCCAGCATCGATGTCGTGGTGGTCTTGCCGTGGGTGCCCGACACCGACAGGGTGCGCCGCACCCGGGTGATGGCGGCCAGCACCTCGGCCCGGCGCAGCACCGGGATGCCGGCCTCGTGGGCGGCGACGACCTCGGGGTTGCTGGCCGGGATGGCGGTGGAGACGGCCACCAGGTCGGCCCCGACGATCGTGGCCGCGGCGTGGCCGACGTGGGTGGTGATGCCGAGGGCATCGAGCCGGTCCAGCCCGGCCGAGGGCTTCATGTCCGAGCCCGAGACCCGATGCCCCATCGCCGCCAGCACGGTGGCGATGGCCCGCATGCCGGCCCCACCGATGCCGACCACGTGGATGTGCCGGGGCGGGCCGCTCAGGTCGAGGGTCGTCGGTCCGTCGTCGCTCATCGAGCCACCTCCAGGACGAGGTCGGCGGCCCGGGCCGCCGCATCGAGACGCCCCTGGCCAGCCATGGCCGTGGCCATGACCGCCCGCCGGGCGGGGTCGGCGACCAGAGGCGCCAGCTCGGCCTCGAGCCGGTCGACGTCGAACTGGTCGTCGGGCACGACCACCGCGCCCCCGGCGTCGGCCAGCACGGTGCCGTTGGCGGTCTGGTGGTCGCGGGTGGCGATCGGCAGGGGGACCATCACCGCGGGGACCCCGAAGGCGGCCAGCTCGGTGCAGGTGCTCGCACCGGCCCGGGTGACGGCGACGTCGGCCGCGGCCATGGCGAGCGCCATGCGGTCCTCGTACTCGACCACGTCGTAGTGGAGGGCGCCAGCCGGCGGCGCCGCGGCGAGGACCGCGGCGTGGTCGCGCCGGCCGGTGACGTGGCGGATGGCGACGTCGTCCCGGTCGGCCCAGCGCTCGGCCAGGGCCAGCACCGCTTCGTTGACCCGCTGCGAGCCGAGCGACCCGGTGGTGACCAGGACGACGGTGCGATCGAGCGGGAGGCCCAGCTGGCGGCGGGCGTCGTCGCGGACCGCGGCGCCGTCGGCGCCGCGGCGGGCCTCGGCCGCGGCCACGACCTCGGCCCGCAACGGGTTGCCGGTGACCCGGGCGCGCCGCAGGTCGGTGCCGGGGAACGACACCGCGCTGGCGGCCGCGAAGCGGGACAGCATCCGGTTGACGGCCCCGGCCCGCACGTTCTGCTCCATCAGCACCAGCGGTCGCCGCCGGACGACGGCCCCGACGACGCCGGGCAGGGCGGCGTGGCCCCCGAGGGACACCACCACTCCGGGCCGGCGCGCCCCGATGATCGAGATGCCCTTGCGGGCCGCGCCCAGCAGCCCGACCCCGGCCTTGAGCATCGCCGGCCCGGGCCGGCGGGGCAGGCCCCGGCTCGGGACCTCGTCGAGCGTGTAGCCGGCCCTCGGCACCATGTCGGCCTCGACGCCGCGGTCGGAGCCGACGAAGTGGATCTCTTCGACCGGGACGCCGGCCTCGACGAGCGCGGCCGCGACCGACAGCCCGGGCACCAGGTGCCCGGCCGTCCCGCCCCCGGCGATCAGCAC
>CAYQGF010000194.1:0-2308 GCA_964416885.1 uncultured Iamiaceae bacterium | reverse complement strand
GGCACGCCGGTGTTGGGCACCAGGCCGATGACCACGCCGATGTTGAGGAAGGCCTGGGCCACCAGCCAGGTGGTGATGCCGACGGCGACCAGCATGCTGAACCGGTCGGCGGCATAGGTCGCGGCCCGAGCGCCGACGAAGGCCAGGGCGACGAAGAGCCCGGCGGTGACGAGGGCGCCGATCAGGCCCAGCTCCTCGCCGATGATGGCGAACACGAAGTCGGTGTGGGCGAAGGGGAGGTAGCCCCACTTGGCCCGGGACTGGCCCAGGCCGAGCCCGGTGAGCCCGCCGTCGGCGAAGCCGACGTTGGCCTGGATGGCCTGGTAGCCGGTGCCCTGGGCGTTGGCCCACGGGTCGAACATGGCGAAGAGCCGGCGCCGCCGGTAGGGGGTGACCCAGACCGCCACGGCCGCGACGACGGCGGCGGCGCCACCGACCACTGCGACCGGCTTCATCGGTGCCCCCGAGGCGAGCAGCATGGCGAGGGCGATGGCGGCGATGACCAGGGTCGTGCCCAGGTTGGGCTGGACCAGGATCAGCAGGCACACGCCGCCCACGACGGCGAGGGCCGGGACCAGCCCTCGGCGCGGGTCGTGGATCTCCCGGGCCCGGCGGGTCAGCAGGTCGGCGACCACGAGGATCACGGCGAGCTTGGCCAGCTCGGAGGGCTGCACGGTGAGCGGGCCGAGACCGATCCACCGGGCCGCGCCGTTCACGCTCCGACCGACGAGCAACACGGCCACCAGCAGCGCGACCACCCCGACCAGGAACACCCGCGAGTAGCGGCGCCACAGCCGCCGGTCGGTCCAGACCGCGACGGCCATCCCGACCGAGCCGAGCAGCGCCCAGGCGAACTGCTTGGTCGCATAGCTCCAGGTCGAGGCGGTCTCCTCCAGGGCCACGAGCGACGACGACGACAGCACCATCACCAGCCCGAACAGGACCAGGACGGCCACGATGGCGAACAGCAGCGAGGCGGTGCCGGTGCCGACGCCGGGCACCGAGAGCACCAGCCGGCGGCGCGGCGCGGCGGCGGTCGAGGGGGCACGGCGGCGGCGCGCCGTGACGCGGGGCAGGGCGACGGTCACTGGCCGGTGAGGTGGATGTAGTCGGCCAGGTACAGGCCGAGGGCGATGGCGGTGGACAGCCCGGCGAGGATCCAGAACCGGACGATGATCGTCGTCTGAGGCCAGCCGGCCAGCTCGTAGTGGTGGTGGATGGGCGCCATGCGGAACGGCCGCTTGTTGAACAGGCGGAACCCGGCGACCTGGAGGATCACCGACACGGTCTCGAACACGAACAGGCCTCCGATCAGGGGGAGCAGGAGGTGGGTGTTGAGCAGGAGGGCCATGCCCGCCAGCCCGCCCCCGATGGCGAGCGAGCCGGTGTCGCCCATGAAGATCCGCGCCGGGGTGGCGTTCCACCAGAGGAACCCGGTGGTCGAGCCGACCAGGGCCGACGCGACCACGGCGATGTCGAGGGCGTCGGGCACCTGGTAGTCGGGCAGCACCGTGGGGTCGCTGTTCCGGAAGGCCCAGAAGGCGATGATCGTGAAGGCCGCGAACGAGGCGATGGCCGACCCCCCGGCCAGCCCGTCGAGCCCGTCGGCGAGGTTGACGGCGTTGGTGCAGCCGACGATCAGCAGCACCGCCCACACGCACCACACGATCGGGCCCAGGTCGACGTCGAAGCTGTCGAACCGGGTGAACGAGAGCGTGGTGTGGAGCGAACCGGTGCCCGCCTCGACGTCGGCCTGGGCGAAGGTCACGGCCAGCACCGCGAAGCCGACGGCCACGCTCAGCAGGCCGATGCTCTTGGCCGCCTTCGACAGGCCCAGGTTGCGCTCCTGGGAGACCTTGATCCAGTCGTCGACCCCGCCGACGACGCCGGCGCCGATGACGAGGAGGATCAGCAGCACGCCCGAGGCGGTGAACTCGGTGCCCTGGCGGGTGTGGGCCACCAGGTAGCCGACGACGGCGCCGATCACGATGGCGATGCCGCCCATCGTGGGCGTGCCCTGCTTCTTGCGGTGGGCGTCGGGGACGTCCTCGTGGATCGGTTGGCCGATGCCCCGCTGGCGGAGCCAGACGATGAGGAACCGGGTGCCGACGAGCGAGGTGGCCAGGGCGATGCCGGCGGCCATCAGGAGGGCGATCACGAGACGCCCTCCTCGATCAGGCGGCGGGCGACCTCGCGGTCGTCGAAGGGCACCACGGCATGGCCCAGGTCCTGGGTGGTCTCGTGGCCCTTGCCGGCCAACAGGACGGTGTCCCCCGGGCGGGCCGCGGCCAGGGCCCGGGCGATGCCG
>CAYQGF010000193.1:5486-7304 GCA_964416885.1 uncultured Iamiaceae bacterium | reverse complement strand
CACCCGGCCCTTCTCCTTCGAGGGCCGCCGGCGCTCGGAGAACGCGATGGAAGGCATCGAGAAGCTGCGCAACCACGTCGACACGCTGATCATCGTCCCCAACGAGAAGCTGCTCCAGGCGGTCGAGCGCCGGACCACCGTCCTCGACGCCTTCCGCATGGCCGACGACATCCTGCGCCAGGGCGTCCAGGGCATCACCGACCTGATCACCACCCCCGGCCTGATCAACACCGACTTCGCCGACGTGAAGATGATCATGAGCAACGCCGGCTCGGCCCTGATGGGCATCGGCTACGCCTCGGGCGACGGCCGCGCTCTCAACGCGGCCCGCAACGCCATCTCCAGCCCGCTGCTGGAGGCCTCGATCGAGGGCGCCCGCGGCATCCTCCTGTCGATCACCGGCGGCAGCGACATGGGCCTGTTCGAGGTCAACTCGGCGGCCGAGGTCATCCACGGCGTGGCCCACCCCGACGCCAACATCATCTTCGGCACCGTCATCGACGACGACATGGGCGACGAGGTCCGGGTCACCGTCATCGCCGCCGGCTTCGACCGGTGGGAGGAGGGCCGGACCCGGCCCCGCACCACCGACCTGGAGAAGGGCGACGACGAGGGCGGGGGGTCGGTCACCGACCTCTTCGGCGGGGGCGACGACGACGATGACGTCGACGGCGACGACGACTTCGACGTCCCCTCGTTCCTCCGGTAGGAGCCGCCCCGTGGGGGCCGGCGCCACCTTCTCCACCCGCACCTCGGGCGACTTCGCCGTCACCGGGCCACCCGCCGAGCTCGAGGCGCGCCGCCGCGCCCTGGTCGACCTGCCGTGGACGTGGCTGACCCAGGTCCACGGGGCCGACGTCGTCACCGTCACCCGGCCGGGCGAGCACGCCGGCGCCCGGGCCGACGCCGCGGTGACCGCGGTGCCGGGCGCGGCCCTGGCGATCACCACCGCCGACTGCGTGCCGATCGTGCTCATCGGGGCCGCCGGCCCCGACGAGGACCCGACGGTCGTCGGGGTGGCCCACGCCGGGTGGCGGGGCCTCTACGCCGGCGTGGTCGGCGCCACCGCCGCGGCCATGGCCGCCCTGGGCGGCCCGCCCGACTCGGCCATCCTCGGGCCGTCGATCTGCGCCGCCCACTACGAGTTCGGCGAGGCCGACCTCGACCGGGTGGCGGCCCGCTGGGGCGACGAGGTCCGGTCCACCACCCACGACGGCAAGCCCGCCCTCGACGTGGTGGCGGGCGTCCGGCGCGCCCTGGCCGAGGTGGGCGTCGAGAAGGTCCTCGGCGACCGGACCTGCACGGCCGAGGACCCCGACAACTACTGGTCGTACCGGGCGCGGGGCGACGCCGGCCGCATCGCCACCGTCGCCTGGCTGGAGGACGACGAGTGATCCCCGTCGCGGTCGGGGCCGACGTCGTGGCCGAGCGGCTGGCCACCGTCCGGGCCCGCATCGAGCGGGCCGGGGGCGACCCCGAGGTGGTGCGCGTCGTCGGGGTCACCAAGGGCTTCGACGCCAGCGCGGTCCGGGTCGCGGCCGAGGTCGGGCTGACCGACCTGGGGGAGAGCTACGCCCAGGAGATGGTCGCCAAGGTCGACGCCGCCGCTCCTGACGTTCGGTGGCCTGACGTTCGGTGGCCTGACGTTCGGTGGCACTGGGTGGGACGGTTGCAGCGCAACAAGGTGCGCCAGGTCGCGGCCCACGTCGCCCTGTGGCACAGCGTCGACCGGGTCGAGCTGGGGGCCGAGATCGCCCGCCGGGCGCCCGGGGCCGCGGTGCTGGCCCAGGTCAACACGTCGGGGGAGGGCACCAAGGG
>CAYQGF010000193.1:0-5386 GCA_964416885.1 uncultured Iamiaceae bacterium | reverse complement strand
CGCCCGGGGCCGCGGTGCTGGCCCAGGTCAACACGTCGGGGGAGGGCACCAAGGGGGGCTGCCCGCCCGCCGCCACCGCCGGCCTCGTCGCCGACCTCCGGGCCGAGGGCCTCGACGTCCGGGGCCTGATGACCGTCGCCCTCCGGGGCCCCGACGGCGCCGCCGAGTGCTTTCGCACGCTGCGGTCGCTGGCCGACGACCTGGGCCTCCCCGAGCGGTCGATGGGCATGTCCGACGACCTCGAGGCCGCGGTGGCCGAGGGGGCCACGCTCGTCCGGGTCGGCACCGCGCTGTTCGGTCCGCGGGCGGGGGCACCAGCGTGACGCCGGTCGACGGTTAGAGTTCGGACAGGAGGTCACGACGAGACCATGTGGCGCAAAGCGATGCTCTACCTCGGGCTCGGGCCTGACGACGAGTACGACGACTACGACCCCGGCTACGACGACCCGGCCCCGCACCAGGCGCCGTCCCGGCCGTCGCCCGCCTCGACCGCGGTGCGCCACGAGCCCGAGCCGCCCTCCGCGGTCGGGACCGTGCGCCCGATGGGCTCGGTCCGCTCCGACCCCGGTGGCACCGACTTCGCCAGCCAGGTGAACGCCGGTGGCGGCCTCGGGGGCGGGGGGATGGGCGGCGGCATCGGTGCCGTCACCCCCAGCGGGGGCCTCGGCGACGCCCGGCCCCGGCCCAAGGTGGTGCGGCCCATGCCGGTGGCCTCCACGGCCCGGCCCCGGGTCGTCGTCCCGACCTCGTTCAACCAGGCCCAGACCCTCGCCGACACCTTCAAGGGTGGCCAGCCGGTGGTGATGAACCTGCGCCAGGCCGACCGTGAGGTGTCGCGCCGTCTCATCGACTTCTCCAGCGGGCTCTGCTACGGGCTCGGCGGCCGGATGGAGAAGATCGACGGCCAGGTGTACCTGGTGAGCCCGGCGAGCGTCGAGGTCACCGACGACGAGCGCGAGCGGCTCCGCGAACGGGGCTACGAGGACTAGCCCTCGCCGGTGGACCTGCTGCTGGGCGCGTTCTGCGTCCTCACCCTGGTGGCCATGCTCCTCCTGGTGGCCGCCACCGTGACCAGTTGGTTCGCGGTGCAGCCCGGGACCGGGCTCGAGCGGATGGCGGTCGCGCTCCAGAACGTGGTCGACCCGGTGCTCGCCCCGCTGCGGGCCCGGCTCCCCCAGCCCGCGGTGGCCGGTACCCCGGTCGACGTCTCGCCCCTGGTGGTGCTGCTGCTCCTGTGGGCGGTGCGGTTGGTGATCGGCTGCTGACGGGCGAAGGGTCGCCGACGGGGCGACGGCTACCATCCACCGGATGGACATCTCCTCCAGCCTGACGGGCACCAAGGAGTTCCGCATCGTCAAGCGGGGCTACGACCCCGACGAGGTGAACGCCTTCCTCGACCAGATCGCCCTCGGGGTCGGTGAGCTCAAGCGCAAGCTGGCCGAGGCGGAGGACCAGGCGACCGAGGCCCGGGCCGAGGCGGTATCGGCGGCCCGCGCCCCGGCCCCGGATGCCCCCGCCCCCGAGCGTTCGGCCGTGGCCGTGGCCGAGGCGGAGGAGATCCACCGGGCCTTGATCCTGGCCCAGCGGGCCGCCGACGAGGAGGTGCGGAAGGCCACCGAGCAGGGCGAGGAGATGCTGGCCACGGCCCACGCCCAGGTCGCCGAGCTGCACCGGGAGGCCGAGGTCGAGGTGGCCCGCCGCCGCGACGAGGGTCGGGCCGAGCTGCTGGCCGAGATCGACGAGCTGGAGCGGGCCCGGGACTCCCTGGCCAACGACGTCAGCGTCCTGGAGCGTCACGTCGACGAGCAGCGGGAGGTGGTCCAGGCCGCCATCGGCGAGCTCCAGTCGCTGCTCGACCACCCGGAGGCGTTCCGGGTCAACCTCGATGCCGGGGTCAGCACCGGGCCGGCGGTGGTCGACCGTGCCCCCGCCCTGCCCCTGGAGGCCGAGCCGGTGGAGCCGGCGGCCGACGACGGCGGGCCCCTGCCCGGTGTCGCCGACCTGGGCAAGGCGCTCGCCGCGGCCGAGGCCGACGACAGCGCCGACGACGACGGCGATGCCGTGGCCCCGGCCCCCGAGGGCCACACCGACACCCGGCCCCCGCGGTCACCGTTCGACCCGGCTCCGATCCCCCCGGGGCCGACCGCGGCGACGCCGTCGAGCGCGGGTGGGGATGCCACCGTCCAGGTCGACGCGCCCCCGCCCGCGCCGGAGCCCGACCCCTTCGCCGGTCCCCGGGGCGGCGACGAGGACGACCGCGACGTCGGCCCGCCGACCGAGGCCCTGGCCCCGGTCGACGCCGGTGACCCCGACGAGGACGCCTTCCTCGCCGAGCTGCGCAAGGCGATGCTCGACGACGAGCCGCTCGGCCCCCGCGACCAGGGCACCCTGCCGTCGGCCTACGACGACGACACCAACGGTGGTGGCCGGCGTCGAGGGTTCGGCCGGCGTCGCTGACCGAGCCCTGACCGGCCCGGGCCGGCCCCGCCGCCGGCAGGGCCCGGGAGACCGACGACGAACCTCACGGGTGCCCCCCACCTGTGAGGTCACCCGTGCTGGTCGTCTGCGCCCTCGCCCTCATCGTCGCCGCTGGAGCCTTCCTCGTCACCGGTCTCGCCTCTGGTGACGTCGGCGACCTCACCGTCTCGATGGCCCTGTGCGTGGCGTCGCTGGTCGTCGTCGCCGTGTCGGCCCGTCTGAGCCGGCCCCGCCCGGCCTCGACCGAGGCCACCGCACCCGAGCCCGTCGCCCCGGACGGGGCCGAACCGGGCCCTGCCCCCCTGGTCGTGGTCGAGGACGACCCGACCGTCCCGGCCGAGGAGGCCCCGGCCTCGATCTGGTCCGCTCCGCCGGAGGAGATCGAGGCCCCCGCCCCGGCTCCGGTCGCGGCCCCGGTCGAGGTGCCGTTCCCGATCGCCGACTACGACGACCTGGAGGCCGAGCAGGTGGTGGCCCTCGTGCCGGAGCTGTGGCCCGAGGAGCTGTCGGTCGTCGCCGCCCGCGAGCGGAGGACCAGGGCGCGCCCGGTCGTGCTCGATGCCCTCGCCGCCACGGCCGGCGACCCCCGCCTGGCCTTTCCCATCGCCGAGTACGACAGCCTCGACACGGCCCAGGTCACCGGGTTGCTCGACCGGCTCGACGCCGTCGACCTGGTCACCGTCCAGACCGCGGAGCGGGCCGGGCAGGCCCGGGTCGGGGTCCTGGTCGCGCTGGCCGATGCCCTGGCGGCCCGGCGGGAGCCGATCGGCGCCCGGCGCCCCTGACCGTCAGGTGCACCACCCCTGGGGGCGGGCTGGGTAGGCTGCGGCACCTTTGCAGCCGGTCCCGACAGTGGAGTGCCGATGGCCTCGTCCCGCAGCACCCGTGCGACCAAGAAGGCCGCGCCCGTGAAGAAGGCCGCCTCGGCGAAGAAGGCCGTCGTCAAGAAGGCCGTCGTCAAGAAGGCCGTCGTCAAGAAGGCCCCGGTGGCGAAGAAGGCCCCGGCCAAGGCGCCGGTGGCGAAGAAGGCGCCGGCGGCCAAGAAGGCCGCAGTGAAGAAGGCCGCAGTGAAGAAGGCCGCAGTGAAGAAGGCCGCGGCGAAGAAGGTGCGGTCGCCGTTCCCGGCCAAGTGGCTCGAGGGCCAGCAGAAGGCCCTGGCGGAGGAGCGGGCCACCTACCTCGACCAGGCCGAGTCGCTCCAGGCCGAGGCCGAGTCGCTGGTCAACGACATCGACCCCGGCGACGTCCAGTTCGACGAGGAGTCGGGCGAGGGCGACACCCTCGCCGTCGAGCGCAGCCGCGACCTGGCCCTCTCGGCCCAGGCCCGCCAGGCCGTCGAGGAGATCGACCACGCCCTGGCGAAGTTCGCCCTGGGGACCTACGGCATCTGCGAGGTGTCGGGGGAGCCGATCCCCAAGGAGCGCCTGGAGGCCATCCCCTGGGCGCGCGAGAAGGTCGAGTACAAGATCGGCGGGCTGGGCCGCCGCTGATGTGACCGACGCCCCGCCCGAGACCCAACCCGACGGTCCGGCCGCGCCGACGCGGCCTCGCGGCCGCGTCGCCCGCGGGCCGCTGGTCGCCGCCGTCGCGCTCGGCATCCTGGTGCTCGACCAGGCGTCGAAGGCGTGGGCGCTGCGCCGCCTGTCCGACGGTCGGGTGGTCGAGGTCGTCGGGTCGTTGCAGTTCGCGCTCACCTGGAACACCGGTGCCTCGTTCTCGATCGGCGACGACCTGGAGCTCGGCCCGGTGATCGGGCTCCTGGCCCTCGGGGTGGTCACCTGGCTGCTCCTCTCGGGCCACACCGCCAGCCGGCTCGGTGCCGTCGCGGCCGGGCTGGTGAGCGGGGGAGCGGTGGGCAACCTGGTCGACCGGGCCTTCCGCAGCGGGCCGGCCGGCGCCGAGGCCGGGTTCATGGGCGGCGCCGTCGTCGACTTCATCGACCTCCAGTGGTGGCCGATCTTCAACGTGGCCGACATGGGCGTCGTCGGCGGAGCGCTGCTGCTGGTGGCGGCCTCGTTCCGCCAGCCTGGCGAGCCGTGACCGTCCGGGCCGAGGAGGTGCCCCCGGCCCTGGCCGGGCAGCGGGTCGACCGGGTGGTGGCCCTGGTGGCCGATGTCAGCCGGGCCGACGCCGCCGCCCTGGTCGCGGCCGGCGCGGTGCGGGTCGACGGCCGGCCGGCGGTCAAGGTGTCGGAGAAGGTGGCCGAGGGGGCGCGGGTCACCGTCGACGTCCCCGACGAGGCGGCGGCCACCGGCCCCGGCCCCGAGCCCGATGTCGAGGTGCCCGTGGTGCACGCCGACGACCAGGTGGTCGTCGTCGACAAGCCGGCCGGGCTGGTCGTCCACCCGGGCGCCGGCCACGCCACCGGGACGCTGGTCGGCGGGCTGCTGGCCCGGTTCCCGGAGCTGGCGGCCGTCGGCGACCCCGACCGCCCGGGCATCGTCCACCGCCTCGACCGCGACACCTCCGGGCTGCTGGTCGTGGCCCGCACCCCCGAGGCCTACGACGACCTGGTCGCCCAGCTGGCGGCCCGCACGGTCACGCGGCGCTACCAGGCGCTGGTCATGGGCCACCCCGACCCGCCCCGGGGGCTGGTCGACGCTCCGATCGGTCGTTCGCCCCGGCAGCCGACCCTCATGGCCGTCCGGGCCGACGGCAAGCCGGCCCGGACCCGCTACCAGGTGGTCGAGACGTTCACCGAGCCCAGCCCGGTGGCCCTGGTCGAGTGCCGGCTGGAGACCGGGCGCACGCACCAGATCCGGGTCCACATGCGGGCGATCGAGCACCCGATCGTCGGCGACACCCGCTACGGCGGCGGCCGCACCCGGGTCGCCTGCCCCCGGCCGTTCCTCCACGCCGCCGAGCTGGGCTTCTCCCACCCCGGCACCGGCGAGCCGGTGAGCTGGAC
>CAYQGF010000192.1:0-7307 GCA_964416885.1 uncultured Iamiaceae bacterium | reverse complement strand
CGTGGGTGACCGGGCCGGCGATGGCCGCGGTGTGGTGTTCGACCTCCTCGGGCGTCCCGAAGGGGTCCTTGGTGCCCCCGACGAACAGGCACGGCACGGTGAGCTGCGGGAAGTGGTCGACCCGCAGCTTCTCCGGCTTCCCCGGGGGGTGCAGCGGGTAGCTGAGCAGCACCAGGGCGGCCGCGGGGAGCCCCTCGGCCACGGCCAGCGAGCACATGCGCCCGCCCATCGACCGGCCGCCGAGGGCGATGCGGTGGGGCCGCACCCGGGCCGCCGCCGCCAGCGCCGCCGCCTCCTCCCGCACCGCGTCGACCAGCACGGGGGCTCGGTCCGGCGCCTTCCGCCCGGCCTTGCGATAGGGGAAGTCCATGCGGGCGACCGGCCACCGCACCGCCTCCTCGACCGCGACGAGGGTGCGGTGGTCGCGGCTGGCCCCGGCGCCGGGGGCGAGCAGGAGGGCCCCGACGGGGCGGGTGCGGCCGGCCATCAGCGACCCGTCACCCGACGAGGAGGATGCGCCGGGCCTCGGTGAGCTCGGCGATCCGCTCGGCTGCGGCCGTTTCGCCCCCGCCGTGGTCGGGGTGGGCGACGCGCAACAGCTCCCGGAAGCGGCGCTGGACGTCGGTGCGCCCGGGGGTCGGTCCGGCCAGGCCGAGGACGCTGAGCGCCCAGGCCTCGGGATCGGCGTAGCGGGCCGCGGCCGTGACCAGCCCGCCGCCCTGACCGCTCACCGCGGCGATGATCCCGGCCTCGTCGCCGCCCCGCCAGGCCAACCCCCGGCGCACGACCCGCATGACCGGTCCCCGCTCCCCGATGGGCAGCCGACCGGCGGCGTACACCGCGGCCAGCACCTGGGGGCCGGGCGACGTGCCCTCGGTCCGGTCGAGGTCGAGGTGGAGGCGCTCGCCGTCGCCGATCAGCCGGTGGGCCCGACGGTTGAGGCCGATGTGGTCGGTCTGGAACCGGTGGCGCAGCCGGGGTTGGGGGATGCGATGGCCGTGCTCGATCTGGTGGGTGAGCCGCTGGAGGTCGGCGTGGAGGTCCGGGTCGACCTGGCCGACGAAGGCCGCCGCCACCGCCCCGAGCAGGATGCCGCCGAAGCCCGGGGCGGGCGAGACCGGGAGGGTGCAGTGGCCCAGGGCGACCCGCCGGGTCGGTGCGATCGGCCGGGACTGGAACACCTCCAGCTCGGCCAGGACCATCCGGTCACGCTACCGGCCCGCGCCCGGTCCCGGCCGTCGGAGCCGGGGATGGGATGATGGCGGGATGGGTCTCTTCTCGCGGAAGCGGTCAGCGAAGGCGGAGCGCGCCGAGGACGTGGACGAGGGGGTCGACGACGACACCGACGACGGGGCGGCACCCGACGACGACGACGCCGCCCCCGAGGAGCCGGTCGAGGACACGACCGACCACGGCGAGGACGAGGACGAGGACGAGGAGACGGTCGAGACGTCCGACGACGAGCTGGCCGACGACGACGCCCCGTCCGACGACGAGGACGAGCTGGTCGACGACGAGGACGACGAGCTGGTCGACACCGGCCAGATCGAGTTCGAGCTGGCCGACTGGGGGGCGCGGGAGCGCCAGCTCCTCGACGCCGAGCTGGCCGCGGTGCGGGTCCGCCGGGCGTGGGAGGCCAGCACCCTGGTGGTGGCTGCCTCCGACGCCGACGTGGTCGACGACCTGATCGACCTGATCGAGGAGCGCATCGCCCTCGACCTCCCGCTCGGCACCGAGACCGTGCTCTACGGCGTCGGCGACTGGCCCGACGGTCTGGAGGACCGCTTCATCGAGGCCCTGATCGATGCCCGCATCGCCCACCGCCGTGACTACCGGGAGGTGGCCGTCGGGGTCGACGACGAGGAGCGGGTCGACGCCCTGGTCGAGACGGTCACCGAGGCCTGGGAGGAGGAGCAGCCCGACCCCGACGAGCTCGACGGCCCCGACGCCCAGGACGTCCTGTCGGAGCTGTTCGTGTCGTCGGACCGTCTGCTCCACGACCCGTCCGACAAGAGCGCCACCATCCGCTTCGACGACGCCTCGACCCTGGCCCTCGACATGCGCCTCCCCTTCGGCTTCGACGAGGCCGGCTGGGGTGCCATCACCGACCTCACCGCCACGCTGCGGGACCGGCTGGGCGACACCGAGGCCACCAACGACGAGATCGTCGAGGCCGCCACCAACCTCCGCACCCACCTCCGCCCCCTGGTCTGACCCCCTCCGTACGCGACGTGCCTGGCACCTCGCGTACGGAGGCCGACGCTAGGTGTCCGACACCTCGCGTCGATCCCCGGCGACGAGGGCGAGGATCTCGGCGCCGTACTTCTCGACCTTGGCCGGGCCGATGCCGTTGACGGCGAGCAGCGTCCGCTCGTCGGACGGCGCGGCCCGGGCGATGGCCCGCACGGTGGCGTCGTTGGCGACCACGTAGGCGGGGACCCCGTCGGCCTTGCTGCGCTCCCGCCGCCAGGCCTTGAGCCGCTGCTCGATCACCGCCGCCCCGGCGTCGAGGGGGCCGTCGTCGACCGCCGCTCGGGCCCGGGCCCGGCCGGTGGCGGACACGACCGGCTCGGCGGTGCGGCGGACGATCGGCTTGGGCGCCTCGGTGCGGGGGGCGGTGCCGGCCAGCTCGGCGAGGAAGGGCGAGGGCCGGCTCTCGTCGCCCAGGACGACCACCCGGGACCGGCCGCGAGTGATCGCCACGTGGAGGACGCGCCGCTCCTCCTCCTCGTCGGCGGCCAGGCGGTGCGGGAGCAGCCCGGCGGTGACGCCGACGACGGCGACGCAGGGCCACTCCCGTCCCTTGACCCGGTGGACGGTCGACAGGGTGACCGTCGGCCCGCCCCCCCGGGCGCCCTGGAGGGCGTCGCGCAGCCACGGCTCGAAGCCGTCGAGGTCGGGGTGGAGGTCGGCCACCTGGATCAGGGCCTCGATGTCGTCGAGCTGGCTCGACCCCTCGCCGCCCTTCGACCGGTCGAGCCCGGCCATGGCCTCGCCCAACCCGATGCGGTCGCGGACGAGCTCCAGGACCTGCCGGGTCGTCTGCCCGTGCGCCCCGGCCACCACGGCGAGGTCGCCGGCCAGGTCGGCCACCTTGGCCCCGACCTTGACGTCGTCGATCCGGTCACCGATGGCGGCCACCTCGGCCACGGTCATCCGACGCCGGAACCACTTGGTGATCCACTGGGGCAGGCCCCGGCTGGGCCGGCGGTAGACCTCGGCCAGGTCCTCGGGCCGGATGGCGGTGGGCTCGGCGGCGATCCGCAGGTAGGCGAGGGCGGCCCGGGCGCCGGTGCGGTCGAGCAGCTCCGGGCCCACGGTGGCCCACACCGGGATGCCGGCCTCGGCCAGTGCGACGACCGGGGCCAGCAGCAGGGCGTGGACCCGGGTGAGGACGGCGATGTCGCGGGGCGAGCGGCCCTCGTCGAGCCAGCCCTGGACCGTCTCCACCAGGGCCCCGGCGCCGCCGGACGGCGGGTGGGTGACGACCCGCAGGGCGTCGGGGGCGGCGTCGGCGTCGGGCCGGGGCCGGATGACCTTAGTGACCCGGCGGTGGTTGTACGACAGCAGGGTGGCGGCGGCCTCGACGATCGGGGCGGCACAGCGGTGGTTGACCTCCAGGGCGTGCTCACCGCCGCCGGGGAACCAGGTGGCGAAGTCGATCAGGAACCGCGGGTCGGCACCGGCGTGGCCGTAGATCACCTGGTCGTCGTCGCCGACCCCGAACACGTCGAGCGCCGGCTCGGCGACCAGACGGACCAGCAGAACGTGGGCGGGCGTGAGGTCCTGGAGCTCGTCGACCAGCAGGTGACGGTGCCGGGCCTGGACCCGCCGACGCAGCTCGCCGTCGCCGAGGAGGGCCTCGATGGCGGCGCTGACCTGCTCGTCGAAGTCAACCACGCCCCGCCGGGCCAGCTCCGCCCGGTACGGCCCGACCGCGGCAGCCAGGCCGGGGACGTCGCCGCGCTCCTGCTCGACCTCCTCCGGCGACCGCAGCCCCAGCCGGACCTCGGTGAGGGCCTCCAGGTAGGGGGCGACAGGATCGGTGTTGGCCTGGCGGCGCCGGCGGGGCAGGAAGTCGTCGAGCAGCCGGCGGACCTCCCGCTCGTCGATCACTGGCGGCGCCTGGCCCCGCTCCGCCGCCAGCACCGCGTACGCGAGGCCGTTCAGGGTCTGGACCCGCACCCCGAGCCCCTCGGTGCGCTCGACCATCTCGTCGCGGGCCTTGACGTTGTAGGCGACGGCGAGGATCCCCTCCGGTTCCCAGCCCCGGTCGGCGACCAGGTGTCGGAGCCGCTCGGTGAGGACCCGGGTCTTGCCCGACCCCGCGGGGGCGATGATCCGGGCCGGCCCCCGCTGGTGGGCGACGGCCGCCAGCTGGTCCGGGGCAAGCATCCCGGCCTCGGTCGGCTCCGTCCGCCACGGCGCAACGGTCAACCGGCCCAGGTCGACCGACTCGCGGTGCACGACGCCGTGGCCGTCGACCTCGTCGGGGGCGAAGGGCTCCCGCGGGCCGCCGTCGACCCACAACGGCGTGCCGTCGGCCAGCACCAGGTCGGCGGGGCCGTCGGGGGTGGGCGTGGCCCCCTCGGCCAGCCGGGCCGCCTTCCGGGCCCACCACCACACCGGCTCGTCGCCCCGGGCGTCCCACGACGCCGCCCACACCAGGAAGTGGAGCCGGTCGAGCGGGCAGTCGACGTCGACCCCCAGCTCCCAGGGCGTGCCCGGCACCCGCACCGGGTCGCGGAACCGGGCCGGGTCGACGGCGAGGGCGATCACGACCGGCCGGCGCTCGGCCCACGCCGCGTGGAGCTCGGCCACCACGGCCGCGGGCGCCGCCAGCACGTCGTCGTCGATGGTCACGACCGGGGCGTCCGCCCATGCCCCCGGCACCGGGGCACCGGCCGTGACCACCACGGAACGTCCGAAGGGCCCGGGACCGGGGCTCACGATGCCTCCGCCACCGGGTCGCCCCGCCGGACGACCACCACGTCGGTGCCGAGCACCTCGGCCAGGAGGGCGGAGCGCTCGGCCGCGGTGTGGACCTCGAGGTCGACGTCCTGGCCGACGGTGGGGGTGACCTCGATGACCAGGCGGCCCTCGTCGTCGAAGCCGGCCCGGACCGACGCCACCCCACGGGCGTGGGCGCGGTCGAGCCCGATGGCGACCCGCAGGATGGCCGCCAACGCCCGCACCACCGACTTCTCGTCGTCGTCGAGCCGGGCGAACTCGGGGTGCCGGGCCTTGGGGGCACTCTTGCGGTGGTACCGGGCGACCAGGGCGATCCGCTCGATCTCGGCATCGGTGAAGCCGACCAGCCGGTCGCTGTGGCGGATCACGTAGTAGCTGTGCTTGTGGTGGCCGTCGTGGCTGACGGTGAGCCCGACGTTGGCCAGCAACGCCGCCGCCTCCAGGTGGTCCCGGGCCGCGGGTGGCAGGTCGAGGTCGGGGGCCAGGTCGTCGTGGAGCTGGAGGGCGAGGGTGGCGACCCAGGCCGAGTGCTCGGGGTCGTCGTCGAAGGCCGAGACCAGGTGGCGGACGCTGCGGCGGGCGACGTCGGTGACCGTGTGCAGCGACCCGCCCCGGATGCGCTGGAGGGTGTCGATCAGCACCCCCTCCCGCAGGGCGGCCTCGCTGACGGTCAGCTCCTCGATGCCGAAGCGGTCGACGACGCCCTCGAGGATCAGGGCGCCGGCGGTGATGATGTCGACCCGCTTGGGGTCGAGGCCCTCGACGTCGGCCAGCCGGCCCTTGCGCGCCGCCCGGGCCAGCTCGGCCGCGACCTCCCGGACCTCGTCGCCGGTGGCCCGGGCGCCGTTCCAGGTGCGGAGCGGGTCGCCGTCGCCCCGGCGGGCCAGCCGCACCATCTGCTCGATCGTGCCCGAGCAGCCGACCGCGACCGAGAAGCCGTGCTGGCGGACGGCCGGCTCGAAGGCCACCAGGGCGCCCTCGACGTGGCGCCGGCAGGCCTCGACGTCGGCCTTGGTGACCTCTTCGGCGAAGAAGCGGTTCGTCAGTCGGACCGCCCCCACCTTGAGGCTCCGGGAGGCGAGGACGTCGCCCCGCTCCCCGATCAGCAGCTCGGTGCTCCCGCCCCCGATGTCGCACAGCAGCAGCCGCCGGTCGAACACCGGCAGGGCCGACAGCACGCCGAGGTGGATCAGGCGGGCCTCCTCGACCCCGGAGATGACCTCGACCTCGACGCCCGCCTCCCGCCGGGCCCGGTCGAGGAAGACAGCGTGGTTCTCCGCCTCGCGCACCGCCGAGGTGGCGACCGCCCTCAGCTCGGCGTCGTGGGCGTCGGCCAGGCGCCGGAACCGGCCGAGGGCGGCGACGCCCCGCTCGATGGCGTCGGGCGCCAGCGTCTTCATGTCGCCGGCGCCGTGGCCCAACCGGACCTGCTCCTTCTCACGGGCGACGACGTCGAAGCGGTCGCCGTCGACGACGCGGGCCACGACGAGGTGCAGCGAGTTGGTCCCGACGTCGACCGCCGCGAGCACGTCCTCCACGCCGCGCAACCTACCGCCACCCTGCGACAGCGGGACCGAGCGAACGAACTTTGGACGTTTCCCGCATCATCCTGCGGGGTTCCGTACAAAGCTGGCGGAGGGGTGGCCGGGGAAGGCTCCGGCAGGAGCGGGTTCGCACGGGTCCACTAGGTTCGGACCATGTCGCCCGACGCACAGGTCCCCGACCGCAACCTGGCCATGGAGCTGGTGCGCGTCACCGAGGCCGCCGCCATGGCCGCATCTCGGTGGATGGGCCGGGGCGACAAGAACGGGGCCGACGGGGCGGCCGTCGACGCCATGCGGGTCGTCCTGGACACCGTGGCGATGGACGGCATCGTCGTCATCGGCGAGGGGGAGAAGGACGAGGCGCCGATGCTCTACAACGGCGAGCGCATCGGCGACGGCAGCCCGCCGGAGACCGACATCGCCGTCGACCCGGTCGAGGGCACCACGCTGACCGCCCAGGGCCGGGGGGGCGCCATCTCGGTCATCGCGGTGTCCGAGCGGGGCACCATGTTCAACCCCGGGCCCTGCGTCTACATGGAGAAGTTGGCCGTCGGCCCCGAGGCCGCCGGGCTGGTCGACGTGACCGCCCCGGTCATCGACAACCTCCAGGCGGTGGCCAAGGCCAAGGGCGAGTCGGTGCGAGACGTCACCGCGGTGGTGCTCGACCGGCCCCGCCACTCCGAGCTGATCCGGGAGATCCGCGAGGCCGGCGCCCGCATCCGCCTGATCCAGGACGGCGACGTCATCGGCGTGGTGTCCACGGCCTGGCCCGAGGCGGAGGCCGACATCCTC
>CAYQGF010000191.1:0-7312 GCA_964416885.1 uncultured Iamiaceae bacterium | reverse complement strand
TGACGACGGTGCCCCGGGCGTCGGCCATGGGCCGGGCCTCCATGTCGTCGATCGGCCCGCCGTGCATGGCCGCCCGGGCCGGGGGCATGTGGACGGCGCCGCTGCTGCGGTCCTCGGAGGCGACGAAGCCGAACTTCCAGTCGGTCGAGCGGCCGGCGGCCGAGGCGCTCGGGCGGGCCGGCTCGGGCCGGCGGGGCGGCTCGGTGGCCAGGTGGCCCCGCCAGCGCAGGTAGGTGGCGTAGGGCAGCGGGGCGCCGGCGGCGACCTGGTCGGCGACGGGCCGCTCCGGGGCCCATGCCGTCACCGTGTCGGTGGCCCGGAACACCAGGGCGTCGGCGCCGTCGGCCAGGGAGAGGAGGACGACGATGTCGCCCCGGTCGGCCGTCTCCAACGCGCTCGTCAGGAGCAGGAGGGGCTGGGTGGCGCCCGGGTTGCCGACGGTGGCGGCGAGGTCGTCGGCGAGCGCCTCGGGCCCGACGCCCAACGCCTTGCCGACGGCCTTGGCCGCCCGGGCGTGGGGGCTGGCGACCACGACCCGGGCCACGTCGTCGGCGACCACGCCGGCGGCGGCCAGGGCGGCGGCGAAGGCCTCCCGGCCCAGGGGGACGTAGCGCTTCTCGCCGAAGCGTTCCTCCCACTGCCGGGTGCGGGCGGCGCCGGGGGTGCGCCAGCGGTCGAGGAACTCCTCGGTGCGGCTGGCCGACCCGAGCAGCTCGGCCAGGACGGGCGTCTCGGCCGTGCCGGGCCCGACCAGGACGGCGGCCGATGCATCGGCCCCCGCGGCCTCGTCGGCGCTGCCGGGCAGGCCGGGCCGGACGTCGCCGCCGACCACCAGCGTCGGGCCGTCGGTGCGGAGGGCGGCCAGCAGGGCGGCCACCGACGAACGGGCGCTCCCCGCCATGTCGGCGGCGAGGGTGCCGGCCGGGAGCCGGAGGGCGGCGTGGACCGCGGTGGCGTTGGCCTTGTCGGCGTAGGTCGGCGTGGTGGTGGCGAACCACAGCGCCTCGGGCACGACGTCGGTCGCCCGGACCACGCCGCGGGCGGCCTCGACGGCCAGCGTGGTGGCGTCCTCGTCGTAGCCGGCGACGGTGCGGGTGCCCTTGCCCCCGCCCCCACCGGCCACCGCCGCGATCGTCGAGCGGTCGAGGCGTCGGTGGGGTAGGTGCCCTCCGAGGGCGAGGATCCCGCGCGTCATGCCGGCGAGCCTACGGCCGGATCTGACGACCCGTCAGATCCGGTTGCCGCGTCGTCCGGGGGTCAGGCCCGGGGGCGCGGGGCGTCGGGCTCGTCGGGGGCCCGGCGCACCCGCACGTTCCACGACCCGATCATCATCACCAGGGTGAGGGCCACGATCCCGACCGCCCAGTAGAAGGCGGCCAGGTCGACCAGCGAGCCCGACGGCGGGGCGCCGGGGAGAGCGTCCCGCAGCGGGGGCAGGGCGAACAGGACGCCGATCAGGAACCCCCACGCCCACGCCGGGCTGGTGATGCCGTGGACGACGGTGGTCCACCCGATCGATGCCGCCGAGATGGCCAGCATCCAGCAGACGAGCACGAAGAAGCCGGCCCAGCCGATCACCGTCCACCGCCGGGCCACCCGGAGGTCGGCGACGGCTGTGCTCGTGTCGCCGGAGGGCTTGTCGACCACGTCGACGGTGAACCCGGGGTCGCTGGAACGCAGCGACAGCCGCAGGGGGACCATGTCCGGCTCGTCGTCGGAGCTGGGCCGGAGGACGGCGACGAACACCGTGGCCCGGTAGCGGTCGAGCGGGTAGCGGGTGGCGCGGGAGTCGGTCAGGCCGAGGGCGATGGTGAAGGTCCCCGGCGCGACCCGCTCGGGCAGCTCCTGGACGAACTGACCGTTGGCGCTCTGGACGACGAGGGTGAGCGGCTCGTTCAGGGTGCCGTTCTCGGCGATGACGTGGGTGTCCTCCTCGGCCCGGTCCACGGTGTCGCTCCTGTCGAGCCGGAGGCGCAGGGCCAGCTCGCCGGTCACCGGGTCGACGCCCCGCACCGTCCCGGTGGCGTCGATCACCGCCGCCTGCTCGTCGTCGAACGGGAGGACGTCGCCGGGCTCGGCCGGCACCAGCACGAGGGCGATGGCGGTGCCGACCAACGGTCCGAGCACGCCGAGCAGCAGGGCGACCAGCCGGACCCGGCGGGCCCGCTCCCTCGACCACGGGGCGACCAGCGCCTGGCGGGCCCGGTCGCCCCGCCGGAGCGACACCGCCGGCGGGGCGGCGGCCTCGGGCGACGACGCGTCGGGATCGGGCGGGCCGGCGGGCGACGACGGTGGGTCGGACGAGGTCACGGCCCTCCGACCGTAGGCCGGATCGCGCTCTCCGACGGGCTGGCGCGCCAGAACGGACCTGACGGGGCGTCAGGTCCGACGGCTACGTTCCTGCCGATGCAGCTCGGTGACGTGGTGGGCCCCGACGACCTGGTGAACGGGAAGCCGCTCGACGGGGTGCGGGTCCTGGCCCTGGAGCAGATGCAGGCGCTCCCGTGGGCGACCCAGCTGCTGGCCCGGCTGGGCGCGGAGGTGGTGAAGGTCGAGGCCGTCGGCACCGGCGACCAGGGCCGGGGGTCGCTGCCGGCGATGACCGACCCCGAGGGCCGCCGGGTCGGGGCCACGTTCCTCCGCACCAACCTGGGCAAGCGGTCGATCTGCGTCGACCTCAAGTCCGACCGGGGCCGCCAGCTCGTCCTCGACCTGGCCCCCCGCTTCGACGTCGTCGCCGAGAACTTCAAGGGCGGCGCCCTGGCCCGTCTCGGCCTCGCCTACGACGACGTCGCCGCCGTCCACCCCGAGGTCGTCTACCTGAGCGTGAGCGGGTTCGGGAACAGCGGCTCCCCCTACGGCGACCTGCCGGCCTTCGCCCCGATCGTCGAGGCCATGTCCGGCATCTACGAGATGAAGCGCCAGGGCGACGAGCCACCGACGGTCGCCCCTGTCGGCGCTCTGGGCGACATCGGCACGGCCCTGTTCGGCGTCATCGGCGTCCTCGCCGCCCTCCGCCAGCGGGACCGCACCGGCCGGGGCAGCCACGTCGACGTGGCCATGCTCGACGCCATGGTCGCCATGACCGACATCGTCACCAACTTCTGGTCGATGGGGCTCCGGGGCGGCGACCTGGGGCCGCTGATCATGCACGGCTTCCGGGCCGCCGACGGCTGGTTCATCGTCCAGGTCGGGCGGGAGCACCAGTTCGCCAAGCTGGTCGAGGCCATCGGGCGTCCCGAGTGGGCCACCGATGAGCGCTTCGCCACCCGGCAGGGCTGGATCGACCACCTCGACGTCCTGCGCACCGGGATCGAGGCCTGGGCTGCCGACAAGACCGCGATGGAGGCGGCCCGGGCGCTCGGGGCGGTGGGCGTGGCGTCGGGCCCGTGCCTGGCCGACGAGCAGGTCGTCGCCGACCCCCACGTCGCGGCCCGGCACATGCTGGTCGAGGTCCCCCGCACCGACGGGGTGGAGCAGCCGGTCCTCGTCCCCGGCAACCCGGTCAAGATCAGCGGCGTGGCCGAGGGCCCCGAGAGCCGGGTCCCCTGGCTGGGCGAGCACACCGACGCCCTCCTGGCCGACGAGCTCGGCCTCGACGCCGACGCCATCGCCGCCCTCCGGGCCGACGGCATCGTGGGCTGACCGGCTCGCTGGCCCTACTTCGCGACGCGGGTGGCGTAGGGCGCGGTCGCCATCAGCTCCAGGATGATGCGCTGCACCGTGGTCCCCGCGGCGCGCCGGGAGGCGAAGGTGCCGCGCTCCGTCGCGGTCGGGACCCGGCCGAGCAGCCCCCGGTAGACCATCACCGCGTCGACGGTGGGGGCGAGCTTGACCTTGTTCTCCGGCGCCTCGGAGAAGCCGAGCATCACCGAGCCCCGGTCCCGGCGCCGGCTGTCGAGCTCGCCGGTCCAGTAGGCGACGCCCGAGGGCTCACCGGCCCGGCCGAGGACGTTCTGGTACACGAGCTCGACGAACTGCCGGTTGCTCAGGGAGCCGTAGAGGGTGCGGAACTCCTGGAGCGAGGCGAAGTGCTGCGACATCCGCTGGACCGACATCCCGGACCGGTACCGAGCCACCCAGTAGTCGAGGCCGCCGGTGTCGGGCAGGCGGAGGTAGTACGCCTGGTACAGCCGGGTCACCGGGCTGTGGGCGGTGGCGTAGGGGCCCCGCATCAGGCCCTCGACGTGGGCCGCCGGCCTCAGGCTCCCGGAGGTGAGCCGGGCGCTCAGGTCGTCGAGGGTCGCGGCGGGGACGGTCGCCCCGAACTGGAAGTCACGGGCCTGCTGCTGGAGGAACCGGGACCAGGTCGTGAACGGGGCCGGGTTGGCCCGGATGTCGGCGACCAGGGGGAACGTCTGGTTGAGGACGCGCCGGCCGTCGGCGCTGTCGGCCGCGGCCGTGGGCCGGCCGGTCGGGACGCCGCCGTAGGTCAGGTCCGGGTTCGAGAACCGGGCCAGCCGGGTGCAGTACGTCGCCACCGCGGCGCACGCGTCGTTGTAGGCCATGACCGTCCGCCAGCCTCCGGGCGCGTACACGTACCCGTAGTCGTAGGGCAGGAGGTTGGCCTCCCCGGGGACGGCGACGTACCGGTCGTGGTTCATCCCGAGGTTGTGGCCGATCTCGTGCGGCAGGGAGAGGTTGTCGGCCGCGCACTCGTAGGAGACGAGCGAGAACTTGCCCGTGCCGCTGCGGATCTGGTCGAAGGTCACCGGCCGGTAGCCGCGGCCGCAGGAGCTGAGCCCACCGCAGCCGCTGCCGGTCAGGACGGTGACGACGTCGGCGCCGAGGAGGTCCCGTCGGGCGTGGAGCCCGTCGGCGACACCGTCGCCGTTGGCCTGGACGGTCGACAGGCTGTTGCAGCTGAGGTTCTCGGGGACGGCGAGGGTGCCGGCGAGCTGGAACCGGCCGTTGATGCCGCTGTCGGCGAAGGCGGTGTTGCTGAGGCTGATGGCCTGGGCGATCTCGGCGTCGAGGTTGGCCTGGCTCCCGGCGAGGCTCCGCGCTTGCGGGGTGTAGCCGACCAGGACGTCGATGACCGGGTAGGCCGGGAGGTCGGCGGCGCTGTCCGACCCCGTGGCGTCACCAGCGTCACCGGCGTCACCAGCGTCGGGGACGCCGCCCGGGTCGTCGGGCACCGGCTCGGTGTCGTCGCCCTCACCGGGGAACGGCGCCAGCTCCTGCACCACCTGGTCGCCGTCGGCATCGGTGCGGAGCCGGTAGGTCCGGCCGGCGGTGACCACGTGCGCCGAGGTGACGTCGCCGTCGCTCGTGACGACCACCGACGAGTCGGCGTCGCCGGCGACGGTGCCGCTCCAGGCCCGCCACCCGTCGACACCGCTGGCGGAGGGGGCCACGTCGGCGACCACCGCGACGTCGTCGAAGAGCTCGAGCCGGACCTCGGTGCGGCCGCTGGGTCGCAGGGCGCCGTCCTCGACCACCACGGCCCGCTGGCGCACGACGGGGCCCCGGCCGGCACGGGTGCTCCCGTCCCCCTCGACCAGGACGGGGCGCGCCGGGCGGGCCTCCTGGGCCGTCGCTGCCGTCGCGGTGGTGACGCCGACGAGCACCAGCGCCCCGGCGACCACCAGCCTGGCTCGCCGCGCCCGGTTGTCCCCCACCGTGGACCTCCCATGGTCGTCCGCACCTGGAGGGTAGTCGCCGGCCCCGTCCCCCCGGGGGCCGCGCCGGGCCGACACCGGTCTCCCGGCCCGTCCTCAGCCACTTCTCAGGCTCGGGCCGTACCGTCCGATGGAGACGCGAGGACCGCCATGCACGCCTTCAGGACCACCACCGCCACCCGCACCGGGGTCGACCGGGACGAGGACCAGGACCGGGTCGCGGCCACCGCCGGCCGGATCGTGCTCGCCGACGGGATGGGCGGCCGGCGCGGTGGGTCCGTTGCGGCGCAGGTGGCGGTGGACTGCGTCCTGGCCCGGGGCGCCGACGGCCTCACCGGCCCCGTCGCCGCCCTGCGGCGGGCCAACGCCGCGATCCTGGCCCGGGCCGCGGCCGACGGGACGACCGGGATGGGCACCACCGCCGTCGTGCTCGACCTCCCCGACCCGGCGTCGCCCAACGTGGTGGTGGCGTGGGTCGGCGACAGCCGCGCCTACCGGGTGCGCGACGGCGCGGCGTGGCAGGTCAGCACCGACCACACCTGGGAGGCGATGCTCGTCGAGCTGGGGGTCGACCCGGTCGAGGCCCGGCGGCGGCGCAACGTCCTGACCCGGGCGGTCGGGACCCAGCCCGAGCTCGAGGTCGACCTGTGCACGTTCGGGGCGGCGCCGGGCGACCGCTTCGTGCTGTGCAGCGACGGCGTCCACGGCCCGCTCTCGGCGACCGACATCGCGGCGCGGGCCGTCGGCCACGACCCGGCCGAGGCGCTGGTCGCGGCGGCGGTCGCCGCCGGTGCCCGCGACGACGTCACCGCCGCGGTGTGCGAGCTGGTCGACCTCCCCGTCGACGCCGACACCGGCCCCCTCCCGGTCCTCGTCGCCTGACCGACGGGGCGGGGGGTCAGGCCGGGGCGACGGCGGTGCCGCGGATCATCGTGCGGATGACCACGGGGGCACGGCGGGCGCTCTCCCGGCTGACGGCGGCGATGGTGAACCCGGCCGCCCCGATGGCGGCCTCGGTACGGCGGGTGAGCCGGCAGCCCCCGGCGAGGTGGGGCCAGACGTGGTCGAGCCAGCGCTGCTGGCGCAGCCGGCCGGGCCGGTGCTCGTCGGCCACGTGCTCCAGGAACACCAGGCGGCCACCGGGCCGCAACACCCGCCGGGCCTCGTCCAGCACCGCGTCGGGGTCGGGCACCGTGCAGAGGACGAGGGTGCACACGACGGCGTCGGCCTCGCCGTCGGCCAGCGGCAGCTCCGACGCCGCCGCCCGGCGGGCCGTGACGTCGATGCCGACGGCCACCTGGTCGAGCCGCTCCCGGAGCTGGGCGAGCATGGCCGGCTCCGGCTCGGTGAGGACCAGCCGCTCGACCGTCGCCGGGTAGTGGCCCAGGTTGGCGCCGGTACCCGCCCCGACCTCGACCACCGTCCCCTCCAGGTCGGCCAGCAGCTCGGACCGCCAGGCCCGGAGCCCGGCGGCCTCCAGCGGGGCCAGCACCCGGTCGTAGGCGCGGGCGAAGAGGCGGGCGCGGAGGGACATCCCCGCCATGTGACCACATCGGCCGCGCCCGGGCCGCCTCCTCGGGCATCATCACCGCCATGCCCGAGGTTGCCGACGACGCCCGGTCCGCCTTCCTGCTGCCGTCCGACGTCAGCTACCTGAACTGCGCCTACATGGGCCCGCTCCCCCGCACCGG
>CAYQGF010000190.1:6176-7316 GCA_964416885.1 uncultured Iamiaceae bacterium | reverse complement strand
GGGTGGTGACGGTCTTGGCCAGCAGCGCCGGTGCCCGGTAGGTGTTCCCGGTGACCAGGGCCGAGAGCCGGCAGCTCGTCGTGTGCTGGGCCAGGGCGGCGAGCAGCGAGTAGCACTCCATCATCTCCGCCTCGGGCGGGCCGAGCATGGGCAGCTGGTAGAAGTGGTCCATCACCAGCACGGTGTCGAAGCCGTTCTCGTCGGCCGCCCGGGCCTGCCGGGCCACCTCGGGGAAGAGGTCGGCCGGGGCCACGTCGGGATAGGTGAAGTTGGGGATCTGGTAGCCGAGGCGCGTCACGGTCGCGACGTTACGCCGACGGTGACGGCCTTCACACCGTGGAGCGCACTCCCGGAGCGCGCTCCACCTCGGTGACATCCGCCGCTTGACGTGTAGGATGTTTCCTACGCATCATCGGCGGCGTGCCCCGCGCCGACACCCGCGACGACGCCGTCTACAAGGCCCTGGCCAACGGCACCCGACGGCGGGTCCTCGACCTCCTGGCCGACCGGCCCCGGGCCGCCACCGACATCGCCGCCCACTTCGCCATGGCCCGGCCCAGCGTCTCCGAGCACCTGCGCGTGCTGCGCGACGCCGGCCTGGTCACCGTCGAGCGCCACGGGCGGGAGAGGCGCTATCGGCTCGACCCGGCCCCGCTGGCCGAGGTCCACGACTGGCTCCACCCCTACGAGCGGTTCTGGCGCTCCCGCCTCACCGACCTGCGCGACGCCCTCGACGCCGCCTTCCCACCCGACACCCCGGAGGACCCGTGACCGACACCCCCTCGATCGAGGTCGACCAGTACCTCGCCCACCCACCGGCCCGCGTCTGGCGCGCCCTGGTCGAACCGGAGCTCCAGGCCCGGTGGATGTCGATGGGCCCCGACTTCGCCCCCGTCGTCGGCCACCGCTTCGCCATCCACATGGGGCACTGGGGGACGACCCACTGCCAGGTGCTGGAGGTCGTCGAGAACGAGCGGCTGGTGATCTCGTGGGTGAACGACCCGCTCGACACCACCGTCACCTGGCGCCTCGTCCCCGAGGGCCACGGCACCCGGCTGATCCTCGTCCACGCCGGCTTCACCGCCGACCAGCAGATGGCGGTCGACGGCATGGGCGAGGGTTGGGGCACGGCCGTCCGCG
>CAYQGF010000190.1:0-6166 GCA_964416885.1 uncultured Iamiaceae bacterium | reverse complement strand
GCTCGGGTGGGCCGAGCATCGGCAGTTGGTAGAAGTGGTCCATCACCAAGACGGTGTCGAAGCCGTTCTCGTCGGCGGCCCGGGCCTGGCGGGCGACCTCGGGGAAGAGGCCGGCGGGGGCCACGTCGGGATAGGTGAAGTTGGGGATCTGGTAGCCGAGGCGGGTCATCGTCGGGACGCTACGCCCGTGGTGACCGGCTTCACACCGTGGAGCGCGCTCCTGGAGTGCGGTCGATCGAAGTGACATCCGCCACCGAACGCCCGCACGGCACACAAAGGGGTCTGACCCCTTTGTGTGCCGTGCGGGCGGCTGGCGGTGGGAAGATGGTCGGCATCGCGCCGGACGACGACCTGCTCACCGCCCTGGGATGGACCGACCGGTGGGCCGCGCTCGCGGCGACGGCGTCCGAGGAGCAGCGCTCCGACGCCGTGCCCGGGCGGGTGCTGCGCCACGACGGCGCCCTGGTCACCGTGGCCACCGCCGACGGCCTGGTCGCGGTGCCGGTGCTGGCGTCGATCGAACCGGCGCCGGTCGTCGGCGACTGGGTGTTGGTGTCCGAGGGCGCGGTGCGGGCCACCCTCGACCGGTCGTCGCTGCTGCGCCGGCGCGACACCACCCGTGACGTCGAGCAGCCCATCGCCGCCAACGTCGACATCGTCTTCATCGTCTGCGGCCTCGACCGTCCGGTTCGCTCGGGCCGGGTCCAGCGGGCCACCGCGCTGGCCGTCGACGCCGGGGCGCAGGCGATCATCGTGCTCACCAAGGCCGACGCCGTCGACGACCCCGCCGCCGTGGCCGACGTCATGGAGGCCGAGAACCCCGACGTCGACGTGCTGGTCACGTCGTCCCGGGAGGGCGAGGGGCTCGACGAGCTGCGTCGCCGCATCGACGGCTTCACGGTCGTGCTGATCGGCGAGTCGGGGGCCGGCAAGTCCCGGCTCACCAACGCCCTGTGCGAGTCGGAGGTCGCCCTGGTCGGCGAGGTCCGCACCGGCGACGCCAAGGGCCGGCACACCACGACCCACCGGGAGCTGCACCTGCTGGCCACCGGCGGGGTGCTGATCGACACGCCCGGCATCCGCTCGGTCGGGCTGTGGACCGACTCCGAGGCCGTCGACGCCACCTTCGACGACATCGAGGACCTCGCCGTCGACTGCCGGTTCTCCGACTGCGCCCACCGGGGCGAGCCGGGGTGCGCGGTTCAGGCCGCGATCGGGCGGGGCGACCTCGACCCGGCCCGGCTGGCCGCCTGGCACGACCTCACCGACGAGGCCGACCAGGCCGCGGCCCGCCAGGAGGCCAAGGCCTGGCGTCGGGGCGAGGGCCGCGCCCCCCGCAACCAGACCCGCCGGGGCCGCGCTCGGGTCCCCGACGACCCCGAGAACGAGTAGCCGGTGACCGGGGGGACGAGGCCCACCGCGACGAGGCCGGGGACGACGCTCCGACGGGGGCGGACGTGGCGGAACTTCGGGCGCAACCAGGCGTCGGTGCCGGCGGTGTGGGAGGCGCCGACGAGCGAGGACGAGATCGTCGACGTCGTGCGCCGCGCCGCCGAGGCCGACCGGACCGTGAAGGCCGTCGGCGCCGGGCACAGCTACTCGGCCATCGCCTGCACCGACGGCCACCTGGTCGACCTCTCCGGGCACCGGCGTGTCCTCGACGCCGACGCCACCACCGGGACCGTGACGGTCGAGGCCGGCATCACGCTCCGCCAGCTCAACGACGAGCTCGACGCCCGGGGCCTGGCCCTCCCGGTGCTGGGCGACATCGACTACCAGTCGATCGCCGGGGCCATCGCCACCGGCACCCACGGCCCCGGTGCCACCCATCGCACCCTCGCCGACGCCGTGGTCGGGATGCGGCTGGTCACCGGCACCGGTGAGGTGGTCGACTGCTCCCCGGAGCGGGAGCGTGAGGTCTGGGATGTGGCCCGGGTCGGGCTCGGTGCCCTCGGCCTGGTGTCGACGGTGACGCTCCGGACGGTCCCCGCCTTCGACCTCCACGCCGTCGAGGCGCCGATGCCGATGGCCCGCTTCCTGGCCGAGCACGAGGAGCTGGTCGCCACCAACGACCACCTCGGCCTGTTCTGGTTCCCGGGCTCGGACACCGCGGTGGTCAAGCGGTCGAACCGCACCGACCGGCCCCGCGCGCCCCGGCCCCGCCCCACCGAGTGGGCCACGGACTATCTCGCCGACAACGTCGCCTTCGGCCTGGCCTGCCGGGCCGCCCGACGGGTGCCCGCGGTGGCCAACGCCATCGTCGGCGGCGCCGGGGCCAAGAAGCGGCTCGAGTGGGTCGACCGCAGCTCGCACGTCTTCCGCACCCCCCGCCTCGTCCGGGTGGTGGAGATGGAGTACGGCATCCCCCGGGAGTGCTTCGGTGAGGCGTTCGCCCGGCTGGGCCGGCTCGTCGATGCCGTCGGCACCCCGATCACCGTCCCGGTCGAGATCCGCTGGGCCGCGGGCGACGACATCCCGCTCAGCCACGCCAGCGGCCGGGACACCGCCTACATCGCCGTCCACGTCTACCGGGGCGTCCCCTACGACCAGTACTTCCAGGGGGTCGAGGCCATCATGGCGAGCTACGGCGGCCGGCCCCACTGGGGGAAGCTGCACTTCCAGTCGGCCGAGACCCTGGCGCCCCGCTACCCGCGGTGGGACGACTTCCAGGCCGTGCGCCGCCGCACCGACCCCGACGGCCGGTTCCGCAACCCCTACCTCGACCGGGTGCTGGGATGGGCGCCATGAGCCCCACCGACCTACTGGCCCGGTTCCCCCGGGCCGACCTCGGCCACTGGCCGACGCCGCTCCTCCGGGCCGATCGGCTGTCGGCCGACGTCGACGCCGAGGTGTGGCTCAAGCGGGACGACTGCTCCGGGCTCGCCCTCGGCGGCAACAAGACCCGCAAGCTCGAGTTCCTGCTCGGGCAGGCGATGGCCGACGGCTGCACGGGTGCGGTCACCTTCGGCGCCCTCCAGTCGAACCACGCCCGCCAGACCGCGGCGGCGTGCGCCCGGCTCGGGCTCACCTGCGACCTGGTGCTGGTCCGGGCCGTCGACCGCACCGACGACCACTACCTCCGCTCCGGCAACCTGCTGCTCGACGACCTCCTCGGCGCCACCGTCCACCAGGCGGCCGACGACGACGAGGCCTTCACGGTCTTCGCCTCCCTGGTCGCCGTGGCCGAGGCCGAGGGGCGGTCCCTGTACGGCATCGGCCCGGGCGGGTCGGACCCGGTCGGCACCCTCGGCTACGTCGCCGCGGCGCACGAGCTGGCCGACCAGGCCGCGGCGCAGGGGGTCGACGTCGGGCGGGTCGTCGTGGCGGCCAGCACGGCCGGCACCGCGTCGGGGATGATCCTGGGGCTGGCCGCCGCCGACGTCGACGCGGTGGTCGACGTGGCCTGCGTCTACGCCGACGCCGAGCACACGGCGGCGACGATCCGAGGGCTGCTGGCCGGCACCGCCGACCTCCTCGGCGTCGAGGTCCCCGGTGACGACCGCTGGACGATCACCGACGCCACCCTCGGCCCCGGTTACGGCATCCCGACCCCCGAGGGCGACGCCGCCATCGCCACCTTGGCGCGCACCGAGGGCGTCCTCCTCGACCCGGTCTACACCGGCAAGGCGATGGCCCACCTGCTGGCCACCGCCGACGCGGCCGGCGACCGGGCCACGGTCTTCGTGCACACCGGCGGCGCCCCCGGCCTGTTCGCCTACGTCGACGCCCTCGGCGGGATGCTCAGGTGACGCTGGTCCAGACCAGGCGGTCGACGTCGGCGGGGACGCCCCAGACGTAGGGATCGCCCACCAGCCCGGCGGTCGCCAGACGACGGCGGAGCGACGGGACCGTCTGGCCGACCAGGGTGCGCACCAGCCAGCCCAGGAAGGCCGGGCTCTCCTCCAGGAGGCTGATCGGCAGCGTCTCCTGCACCAGGACCTCGTGCGCCCCCTCCGACGGGCGGACGATGGCCCGGGCCGTGAGGTCGGCGACGTTGTGGTCGTTGGCCAGCCGCAGGAGGGTGTGCTCGTCGCCGGGCACCTCCCGGGCCGCCCCGACGGTGAGGATGCAGCGGTTGCTCATCCCCCGCAGGCAGCTCGCCAGGCAGATCTCCCCGTCGACCGGGATGGCGAGGGCCGCCGCCAGCGGCCCGCCGACCGGTTCGGCGTGGAGGCCACAGCGCTCCAGGACGGCCGACACCCGGCGGCGCGCCACCTCGGCGACCTCGTCGGCATCGAGCATGCGGGACCCCTCCCCTCTCGCCGCCTCCGTCGGGCGGCCCGGAGCCAGACTACGGCGCGTTCACCCGATCGGGCGAGGGCACGTCCTTCTCGTAGGGGAAGCCCAGGTCGGGGGCGGTGACGAGGGCCCGCAGGGGGATGCCGGCCTCGGCGGCCAGGGCCTCCACGGTGCCGCCCCGGTCGACGACCGGGACCAGCAGGACGGGCTCGGCCCCCACGGCCCGGATCACCTCGGCCGCCTCCAGCATCGACACGCCCCGGGTGACGGCGTCCTCGGTGACGGCGACCTTGTCGCCCGGGCCGAGGGCCCCGGCCACCCGGCCGCCCATGCCGTGCCCCTTGGCCTCCTTGCGCACGGTGAAGGCCTTGAGCATCCGGCCCCGGGTGGCGGCGATGCCGGCGGTGGCATAGGCGGCGGCATCAGCCCCGACGGTCAGGCCGCCGAGGGCGGTGACGTCGTCGGGGATGGCGGCCAGCAGCGCATCGGCGACCAGCAGCATGCCGTCGGGCGAGCACGTCGTCTGCTTCACGTCGAGGAACCAGTCGGACCGCTTGCCCGACTTGAGGGTGAAGTCACCGCGCTGGACGCTGTGGGCCAACACGTGGTCGCGCAGGGCCGGAAAGGCGCAGGTGGGCAACGGCGAGGAAGGGATGTCGGGCACGACCCGTATCATGCCGCTCGTGACCCGCGTCGTCGCCGTCGCCAACCAGAAGGGTGGGGTGGCCAAGACCACCACCGTGCACTCGCTCGGGGTGGCCCTGGCCGAGTCCGGCCGGTCGGTGCTGCTGGTCGACCTCGACCCGCAGGCCTCGCTCACCTGGGCCTGCGGCGTCGACCCCGAGGGGCTCGAGCACTCGATGCACGAGGTCCTCCTCCGTCGCTCCAAGGCGGCCGAGGCGGTGCAGGAGGTCGGGGGCCTGAGCCTGCTGCCCTCGACGATCGACCTGGCCGGGGCCGAGATGCACCTGCTGACCAAGACCGGTCGGGAGTACGTCCTCCGCAAGGCCCTCGACCGCATCGCCGACGACTACGACGTGGTGCTGATCGACTGCCCGCCGTCGCTCGGGATCCTGACGATCAACGGCCTCACCGCGGCGGGCGAGGTCCTCGTCCCGTTGCAGTGCGAGGCCCTCGGCCAGCGGGGCGTCAGCCAACTGCTGGAGACGATCGACGACGTCCGGGCCTACACCAACCGTGACCTGGCGGTGCGGGGCGTGATCGTCACCATGTTCGACGGCCGGACCAAGCTGGCCCGCCAGGTCGTCGACGAGGTGCGCCAGGACCACGGGCTGGAGGTGTTCGACCCCCCGGTGCCCAAGTCGGTCAAGGTGGCCGAGGCGCCGGGCCGGGGCCGGTCGGTGCTCGACCACGCCCCGTCGTCCAAGGCCGCGAAGGCGTACCGGCAGCTCGCCGAGGCGATCTTCGGCAAGCCCAAGAAGCGGAAGGCGAAGCCATGAGCCCCCGACGAGGCCTCGACCCGCAGGGCCGACGGGCACTGTTCGAGATGCCGGTCGAGGCGGCGCGCGACACCATCCGCTCGGGCGACGCCAAGGAGGGCAAGGACGCCCTCTACTCCACCGGTCCCCGCCAGGCCGGGTCGGTCGTGGTCACCTGCGAGGGCTGCGGGGCCCGCACCCGCATCTCGCTCACCGATGTGGCCATGCGCCTGGCCCAGCTCTCGGTGTGGTTCCCCGGTCGCCGCCACGCCCACTGGATGCGCTGCCCGGCCTGCGAGACGCGCACCTGGTGCTCCATCGCCTGGACCGAGTAACCGTACGGAAGGTGCCAGGCACCTTCCGTACGCGGCGGCGCTAGGTGTAGCGGAGGGCGCCGTGGCCCTTCTCGACCACGCCGATCTGGGTGGCGCGGACGCCGGCGGTGCGGAGGGTGTCGAGGGCGCGGTAGGTGTCCTCGGCCGCGACGA
>CAYQGF010000189.1:0-7327 GCA_964416885.1 uncultured Iamiaceae bacterium | reverse complement strand
GTCGCATCGACCGGTTCGAGCGGCGCTACGGCGCCCGCAAGGGCAAGAAGGCCGAGGGCTGACCCCCTCGTGACGCTCGACGCCGAGCGTCGGGCGGCCCTCGACGCCGCCAAGCTGAAGACCGTGACCCGGGGCCGCGTCGGCGACGACGCGGCCCCGGCCGCGCTCCCGGGCGGGGCCGCGCTGGTCGACGGCGCCACGGTGTGGGTCCTGCTCGGCCCCGACGCCGAGCACAGCCTGGGCGCGGCGCTGGCCGTGGCCCGGCGCTCGGGGGCGACCGAGGTGCACGTGGTGGTCGACGGGCCCGAGGCGGCGGGCCGGTTGGCCCGGCGGGCCTCGTCCTTCGCCGTCCCGCCGACGGTGTGGGTGGCCGAGGGCGCCTCGCTGGTCGAGGCCGAGCCCGCCCCCATGCCGGTCCTCCGCCCCGCCCCCGACGCCCCCGACCTGCGGGCCCTGTTGCGGGAGGCGGGGCTGGAGGTGGTCGACGGTGACGGCGTGGTCCTCGGCGAGCTGCTGGGGCTGGAGGTGGCCCGCATCGTCGAGGGGCCCGACGGCCCAGCCCTGGAGGTCGGTGTCGGCCGGTTCGACCGCGAGCTCAACGAGATGACCCACGCCCACCTGGCCGTCGGCGATCGGGTCCACCGAGTGGCCGAGATGGTGGCCGAGCATCGGCGCCCGGGCGCGCCGCCCCACCCGCTCAACCAGTTGGTCCCCGAACGGTGGGCGCGGGCCGCCCTGGTCGCGGCGCCGGGCCTGGTCGACGCCGCCGCCCTCCGCCCCGTCCCCTCGGTCGAGGACCGGAGCAGCCTGCGGGAGACCGGCGTGGCCACCGCCGTCGGGCTCGACCGGGCCGGCGAGGCGATCGTCGTCACCTGCTCGGTCGGTGTCGACCTCGACCTGGTGCCGGCCGCGGCCGACGACCGGGCGGCCCGGGCCGACGGCGCCCGCCTGGTGCTGGCCGTGCCCGCCCGCGACGCCCTCCCCGTCACCCGTGACCTGGCCGCGGCCCTGGCCCGCCCGGCCGAGGTCGTCGCCCTGGAGGGCGAGTGGCGGATCCCCTGGAGCGCCCTGGGCTAGGCGGTGGTGGTGGCGGTGGCGGTGGCCGGGACGGTGATCATCCGACGCTCGACGTAGAACCCCCCGAGCGGGATGGCCCCGAGCACCAGCGCCGTCACGGTCTGCTTGCCCGTCCAGCCCTGCTCCTCCCGTCCCACCAGGGCGAGGGCGGCGTAGACGAGGTAGAGCACGCCGTGCACCGGGCCCATGATCGGCACCCCGCCCTCGGGCGGCGTGTCGACCTCGAAGACCCGCTTGGCGATGACGGCGGCGATGAGGATCAGGTACGAGGTCGCCTCCACCAGGGACATGATCCGCAGCGGCTTGGCCACGGAGGGGAACGACAGGTCGGCGGCGGGCGTCGGCTCGGTCACCCCCGCAGGATGACGCACCCGGGGAGCTTCGTCCCACCCGGGGCGCGATGATGCAGGTCATGGCCGCCCAGTGGGAGCGTTGGCTCAAGTACGCCAAGGCCAAGGTCGACTCGACCCTGGCCAAGGGGGAGGCCGAGATGGACCGGCTCGAGGCCGAGCAGGCGGCCCGGGCCGAGGACCGGCCGTGGCTGTCGGGTACCGGTGATGCCCCGACCTTCGACGAGGCCAAGGCCCGCATCGAGGCCCAGGCCGAGGCGGCCGGGTCCGGCCCGGCGCCGACCCCGGCGACCCCGCCGACGCCGGAGCTGCGCAAGCCGTCGCCCACCGCCGCCCCGCCCGGCGACACGATCGACTTCGCGGCCCAGCAGAAGGCGGCCGAGGAACGCCTGGCCCAGATGCGGGCCGAGCTGGGCCTCGACGACCCCCCGCCGGGCTGAGGTCGTACGCGAGGTGCCAGGCACCTTCCGTACGACGCCTTGCCGCTCGTAGGCCCTGGGGCGCCGCCGGGGCATCCCGCTACCGTGGCCCTGATGCTGGAGCGACTCGATGAGCTGGCCCGGGAGCTGGCCGACGTCGAGGCCCGGCTGTCCGACCCCGACGTCTACGCCGACCAGGCCCGATCGGCCGAGCTGGCCCGTCGCCACAAGGAGCTGGAGGCCATCGTCAGCCGGGGTCGTCAGCTCCGGGTGCGCACCGACGACCTGGACACGGCCCGGGAGATGTACGCCGAGGCCGACGCCGCCGACCGGGCCGAGCTCAAGCAGGAGGTCGACGAGGCCGAGGCCGACATCGCCCGGCTCACCGACGAGGTCCGGTTGCTGCTCCTGCCCCGCGACCCCAACGACGACCGCAACGTCATCGTCGAGATCCGGGGGGCCGAGGGCGGCGAGGAGGCCAACCTGTTCGCCCGGGACCTGTTCGAGATGTACCGGGCGTGGGTGTCGGCCAAGGGCTGGGGCCTGGAGGTGATGGAGGCCGAGTCGTCCCCGATGGGCGGCTACGAGCAGGTCACGTTCCAGGTGAAGGGCGATGGAGCCTGGTCGCACCTCAAGCACGAGGCCGGGCCGCACCGGGTCCAACGGGTGCCGGTCACCGAGTCGCAGGGCCGCATCCACACGTCGTCGGCCACCGTCACCGTGCTCCCCGAGGCCGACGAGGTCGACGTCCGGATCGACCCCAACGACCTCCAGGTCGACGTGTACCGGTCGTCGGGCCCGGGCGGGCAGTCGGTCAACACCACCGACTCCGCGGTCCGCATCACCCACCTGCCCACCGGGCTGGTCGTGTCGATGCAGGACGAGAAGAGCCAGCTCCAGAACAAGGAGAAGGCGCTGCGGGTGTTGCGGAGCCGGCTGCTGCGGGCCGCCCAGGAGGAGGTCGAGGCCGAGGCGTCGGCCACCCGCCGCAGCCAGACCGGCGGCGGCGGCCGCAGCGAGAAGATCCGCACCTACAACTTCAAGGAGAACCGGGTCAGCGACCACCGCATCGGGCTCACCCTCTACAAGCTCGACAAGGTGCTGGCCGGGGACCTCGACGACGTGAGCGACGCCCTGGTGGCCGAGGAGCAGACCCGGCGGCTCACCGAGCAGACGTGACCGGCGGGCGGACGACGTCGGCCCGCTCGTACGCGACGTGCCAGGCACATCTCGTACGTCGAGGACCGGGGGCATGACGGAGGAGCACACGGTGCCCTGGCGGGCGCTGCTGGCCGAGGCGGCGGGCACCCTGGCCGCGGCCGGTGTCGAGAACGCCGAGGGCGACGCCCGCCGCATCGCCGAGGAGGCCACCGGCCACGAGGGGGCGGCCCTGCACCTCCACCTCGACGACCTCGCCACCGTGCGGGGCGTGGCCGCCCTCGACCGGATGGTCGCCCGCCGGTGCGCCGGTGAACCGCTCCAGCACGTCCTCGGCCGGTGGGGGTTCCGCACCCTCGACCTGATGGTCGACGCCCGCGCCCTGGTGCCCCGGCCCGAGACCGAGGGCGTCGTCGACCACGTCCTGGCCGAGCTCGACCGCCGGGCGGCCCACGCTCCGGCCGCCGCCCCCGCTCCGGTCGTGGTCGACCTGGGCTCGGGCACCGGCGCCATCGGCCTGTCGGTGGCGGCCGAGCGGAAGGGCACCGAGGTCCACCTGGTCGACGTCTCGTCCGACGCCCTCGCCGTCACCCGGGCCAACCTGACCGGCCTCGGGATGGCGGGGGGCACGGTGACGATCCACGAGGGGAGCTGGTTCGAGCCCCTCCCGGCGGACCTGGCCGGCCGGGTCGACGTGGTGGTGTCCAACCCGCCCTACGTCGCGGCCGACGAGGAGCTGCCGCCGGTCGTGGCCGACTGGGAGCCCCGCCTGGCCCTGGTCAGCGGGCCCACGGGGCTGGAGGCGGTCGAGACGATCGTGGCCGAGGCGTCGCGCTGGCTGGTCCCCGGGGGCCTGCTCGTCGTGGAGATCGGGGCGACCCAGGGGGAGGCGGTCCGGGCCCTGGCGATCGCCGCCGGCTGGGTCGAGGTCGAGGTCCGCCCCGACCTGTCCGGCCGCGACCGTGCCCTCGTCGCCCGTCCCCCGTCATGACCTCCCCCGTTCTCGGTGCACAGCGCGTCGCAGGACGACGGTTGGTGCACCAAGAAGCGAGGACGCCGGCGCCGGCCGCCGTTCTCGGTGCACGGCGCGTCGCAGGGCGACCGTTCCTGCACCAAGAACGGAGGCGGACGTGAACGCGGCCGGGCCGGACCGCGGGCGGGTCGCCCGCCTGGTGGAGGCGCTGGGGGCGGGGGAGCCCGTCGTCGTCCCGACCGACACGGTGTACGGCGTGGCGGCGTTGCCGTCGGTCCCGGGGGCGACCGCCCGCCTCTACGCCCTGAAGGACCGTCGGCCCGAGGTCCCCCTCGCCGTCCTCGTCGCCGATGTCGCCGCCCTCGACGTCGTGGCCGTCGACGTCTCCGACCGGGCCCGGCGGCTGGTCGAGCAGCACTGGCCCGGCGCCCTCACCGTCGTCGCCCGCCGCCGCCCCGACCTCGCCGGCTGGGACCTCGGCGGCGACCCCGCCACCATCGGCGTCCGCTGCCCCGCCAGCCCGCTCGTGCGCGCCGTGGCCGCGCGGGTCGGCCCCCTCGCCACCACCAGCGCCAACCGCAGCGGCGAGCCGACCCCGACCACCGCGGCCGCGGCGGCGGCCTCGCTCACCGGTCCGGTCGCGGTGGTGGCCGATGGCGGCCCCCTCACCGGCACCGCCTCCACGGTGGTCGACGTCACCCACGAGCCGTGGGCCGTGCTCCGCCAGGGCACCGTCTCGGTCGGGGCCTGAGCGGCTCGGGGAGGCCCCACCCCACCGCGGCCGGCGACGGGCGCCGTCGGGCCGTGGCAGCATCCGGCCCATGTTCAAGAAGCTCAAGCAGGCCTTCGGGGTCGGTGGCCCGTCGGTCGACACGGTCCTGGCCTCGCCGGCCGTCTACCCCGGCGGCGTCCTCCAGGGCGAGGTGCGCATCACCGGCGGCAAGGAGCCCCGTGACTTCACCAAGCTGACCCTCGCGCTGGCGGCCACCGTCGAGGTCGAGACGGGTGACGACGAGCACCTGTCGCGCCTCCAGTTCGCCACCCTCCAGGTCGCCGGGTCCGGTCGGCTGGAGGCCAACGTCGACACCGCGGTGCCGTTCCGGATGGAGGTGCCGTGGGAGGCGCCGTTCAACGTCCTGCGGGGCCAGCGCTTCGAGCGGATGAAGCTCGGGGTGCAGACCCGCTTCGACCTCCCCGGCGGTCGGGACGCCACCGACTTCGACCCGATCGACATCCATCCGCTGCCGGTGCACGAGGAGGTGATCGGGGCCATGGAGCGGGTGGGCTTCAGCCTCAGGAGCGCCGACCTGGAGAAGGGCAGCATCGCCGGCTCCTCGCTGGGCTTCTACAACGAGGTCGAGTTCCGGGGCCAGGGCAAGGTCCCCGAGGCCGAGCTGACCTTCGTCACCAGCCCCCACGAGACCCGGGTCGTGGTCGAGCTGGAGCGCCGGGGGCTGCTGGCGTCCCGCGAGCGGCAGAGCACCCTCGTCGGCCCGACCAACGAGCCGTTCGACTGGGACACCGCCATCCGCCACCACCTCGAGCAGCTGGCCCAGGCCAGCGGCAAGTGGTTCGGCTGACCTCTCCGGCCCGTCCGCCCGCGCACCTGCTTTGATGGGGGTGTGATGACAGGGACCCGGGTCGGCGTGGCGTTCATGGTGGCGGGAGCGATCCTCGTGGTCCTCGGGGCCATCGAGGTCGGCCGCGACGACCTGGTCCACACCGTGGCCACCACGCTGATCGTGTTCGGAGCGGTGGTGATCTCGGTCGCCACCGAGGCCTCCGACCAGGCCACCGACTGACCGACGGTCAGCTCGACGGTTCGAGGTCCTTCCGGCGCACGCCGGGGTGCAGGTAGGTGTAGAGCACGAGCCCGGCCGCCGCGATACCGATCGGTACCACGGCGTCGCCCCGCTTGGTGTAGACGGGCACCAGGACGAACGCCGACAACAGGGCGGTCCAGGTCCAGAGGATGAGGACGCTGCGGCGGTGCCCGTGGCCCAGGCGCATCAGCCGGTGGTGGAGGTGGTTCTTGTCGGCCGTCGCCGGGTTGAGGCCCCGACGGGTGCGACGGATGATCGCCCAGGCGGTGTCGAGGATCGGGACCCCCATCACCACCACGGGGATCAGCAGCGGCAGGTAGAAGAAGAACGCCCGTCCGCTCACCGGCGTCTCGGCCTGGCCGCCGACCAGGGTGGTGGCGCCGGCCATGGCGACGCCGAGCATCAGCGCCCCGCCGTCGCCCATGAAGATCCGGGCCGGGTTGAAGTTGTAGGGCAGGAAGCCGACGCAGGCCCCGAGGATCACGATCGCCAGCAGCGGCGCCGGGCTGTCGGCCAGGAGCACGCCGGGGTCGGGGGCGGCCAGCCGGTGGGCGTAGAGGAACAGGGCGCCGCTGGCGATGGCGACGATGCCGGCGGCCAGCCCGTCGAGGCCGTCGATGAAGTTGGTGGCGTTGGCCATCCCCATGGCCCAGACGACCGTCAGCAGCGGGGCCAGGTCCCACGAGAGGATCACCGTGCCGGCGAAGGGGATGCGGACGATGATCAGCGCCGCGCCCAGGGCGTACATGGCGGTGCCGGCCAGGACCAGGCCGGCGGTCTTGGCCGGGGGGGAGACGTCCCGGATGTCGTCCCACGTCCCGACGATGCAGGCGATGCCGGCGCCCAGGAGCACGCCGAGCAGGGGCCGAGCCCCGTCGAACACGTCCTCGAACTCGCCCATCTGCGAGGCGATGGCGATGCCTCCCGCCAGGCCGAGGAAGATGGCGACGCCGCCGAGGTAGGGCGTCGGGTGGGCGTGGATCTTGCGGGAGCTGGTGGCGTGGTCCATGGCGCCGATGCGTCGGGCCAGCCAGCCGCAGAGTGGGGTGAGGACGAGGGTGACACCGAACGCGGCGGCGAAGGCGATGCCGTAGGCGAGGGCCGAGGGTCGCAGCACCGTCATCGGCCCACGACCTCGTCAGCGGTTCGGCCCCACATCGTCATCGACGCTACCGCCCGGCCTCCCCTCATCCGGGACCGGGCCCACCGGGGTGCCCTGCCCCGGTCCCGGCGAACTGGGGACGATCCCGGTGGCCATGGCCACCGGGATCGTCCCCAGAACGGAGGAGGGGCTACGACGGGTAGGGCGCGAAGCGGGCGCAGAGGTCGCGGACCTCGGCCCGGACGGCGGCGATCTCGTCGTCGGACTCCCGGCCCACCAGGGTGCGGTGGATCAGGTCGCCGATCACGGCCATCTCCTCGACGCCCATGCCCTGGGTGGTCACCGCCGGGGTGCCGATCCGCAGGCCGCTGGTGATGTAGGGCGGGCGGGGGTCGTCGGGCACCGTGTTCTCGTTGAGGCTGATG
>CAYQGF010000188.1:0-7328 GCA_964416885.1 uncultured Iamiaceae bacterium | reverse complement strand
GACTGTTAATCAGCTTGTCGTGGGTTCGAGCCCCACCCCCGGAGCTGCTGGCGGATGCGGGCCGTGGGACCTCCCACGGCCCGCTGGCGCGCCCGTCGGCCCCTCAGCCCGTCACTCGGTGATGGTGTCGATCCGCCACTCGCCGCCCTCCCGGACGAACGTGAACGTGAAGTGGTCGCCGTTCTCCTCCGCGGTGGCGACGGCGGTCTCCCCGGTGATGGTGATCGTGCCGACGTCGAGCTCGGCCCGGCGCCCCATCGGGAGGTCGAAGGCGTCGGCGCAGGCGTCGCCACCGGCCCGGGCCCGGAAGGCCGCGCTGAAGAGGTCGTCGCAGATGGTCTCGGCCGACGCGCCCTCGAAGCGGTCGACGACGACGGCCACCTCGCGCTCGGGCCCGTCGAAGTCGTCGGCGTTCTCCTGGTCGAGCAGGCCGCTGGCCCCGAGCCCGATCAGGGCGGCGATGGCGAGCGCCCACAGGGCGCTGATGACCAGGGCGGCGGTGGTGAGGCCCGTGCCGGTGAGGGCGCCGTTCGACCGCTTGATCCGCCCGCGGGCGACGAAGGCGAAGACGACCGCCAGGAGGAGGCCGCCCAGGACGCTCAGCACCAGGGCGGCGATGGCGAAGCCGTCGGTCCGGGGGCTCGACGGGGCCACCGGGCCGGGTGGGGGCAGCGGTGCGGGGGCCGGTGGGCCCGCTGGCCCCCAGGCCCGTCCGTCCCAGTACCGCGACGACCCGGGCCGCTCGGGGTCCGGGTACCAGCCCGGTGTGGCGCTGTCGCTCATCGGATGCCTGCTTCCTCGACCGCCCGTGTGGGCGCACAGTCTGGACCGCCTCCGAGGCCCGGGCCAGCACTACCGTGCCGCCCGGGCCGGTAGCTCAGTGGTCAGAGCATGGGACTCATAATCCCTCGGTCGTGGGTTCGATCCCCACCCGGCCCACGACCTGACGAGGGGCCTCAGTCGTCGGCGCCGATCCAGTTCTCGCAGCGGTCGAGCAGCCACCGGCTGACCTCCATGGCCCGGTCGAGCTCGCTGCACAGCAGCTCCCGCTCAGCCACGTAGACCTCGGCCAGCGAGACCTCGACCCGACCGACGATGCCGATGCTGCGGTCGGGTGCGTCGGTGACCGACGCGAACGAGTCGATGGCCGACACCTCGAGGGGGAGGTCGGTGCCGCCCACCCCGGCCAGGTCGGTGGCCAGCACCAGCAGGTCGGGGGAGTGGGCGAGGGGCGGCAGCGCCCAGGAGAAGTGGAGCGGGAAGTGGTGGAGGTCCGGCGGGTCGTCGCCCTCGTCGAGCTCCATCACCAGGTCCTCGAACGAGAGCAGGACCCGGGGGTCGACCTCCAGCGAGAGGTTGATGTCGAGCGGCCCACCACACGCCTCCTCGGGGTGGAGGTCGACCTCCCACGCCTGGCGGAGCGAATAGGTCTCGACGAGGTGCCGCTCGTCGTGCACGTGGAACCCGTGCGCGATGGCGTGCTCCTTCTGCTCGGCCACGAAGCCGGCCACGTCGATGACGGCCACTCAGGTCCTCTCGTCCGGGGGCCCCAAGCCTGCCACGCCGCCCCGGCCGTCCGGAAGCCGTGGCCGCCAGAGCTACGGTCGACCGTCGTGACCGACGACGAGCTGCTCGACGTGCTGCGGGCCACGGCCGCGGCCATCGCCGCCGCGCTGGCGGCGACGCCGGACTGGGGGGTCGCCGACACCGTCCCGGGCCAGCACCACAGCGACCTCGCGGCCGACGCCGCCGCCCTGTCGGTGCTGACCGACGCCGGCCTCGGCGTCTTCAGCGAGGAGAGCGGATGGACCGCCGACGGCCATCCCCTCACCGTCGTGGTCGACCCCCTCGACGGCAGCACCAACGCCTCCCGGGGCATCTCCTGGTGGGCCACCTCGCTCTGCGTCGTCGACGCCGACGGCCCGAGGGTCGCCCTGGTCGACGACCTGGTGCACGGGTCCCGGGCGGTGGCGGTCCGGGGCCAGGGCGCCACCGTCGACGGCCGGCCGGCGGCGACGAGCGGGTGCACCGAGCTGGGCCGGTCGATCATCGGGCTGAACGGGCTGCCGGCCCGCCACCTCGGCTGGGCGCAGTGCCGGGCCCTCGGCGCCGCCGCCCTCGACCTCTGCGCCGTCGCCGCGGGGCGGCTCGACGGCTTCGTCGACTGCAGCGGCGACGGGCTGGCCCCCTGGGACTACATGGGCGCGCTGCTCATCTGCCAGGAGGCCGGCGCCACCGTCGTCGGCCTCGACGACCGGCCGCTGCACGACCTGGGCCCGCCGGTCCGTCGGGGCATCGTCGCCGGCGCCACGCCCGAGGTCGCCCTCGCCCTCCGAGATGCCTACCGCCGGGCCGGTGGCCCGCTGCCCCGCCTCGACCCCCGCTGAGCCGTCGACCGGACCTGGCGCTCGGCCGACCCGGCGAGCCGTAGGCTGCCCCGATGCACCCTGGCCTGCACCGGTCGGCGTTGAAGGCGTTCCAGCGTCTGCCCGTCGGCGCCCGGCGACGGGTGGTGCGGACCTTCGCCCCGTCGTTCACCGTCGGGGCCATGTGCTTCATCGAGCGGCCCGACGGGGCCCTGCTGCTCGTCCGCCACGTGTACCGACGGCGGTGGGGGGTGCCCGGCGGCCTGCTCGAGCGCCGGGAGGACCCGGCCGATGCCGCCGTCCGGGAGTGCCGGGAGGAGGTCGGCCTCGACATCGTGGTGGTGGGCGAGCCGGCGGTGGTGGTCGATGCCGTGCCGCAGCGGGTCGACGTCGTGTACCGGGCCGTCCCGGCACCGGGGGCCGACTGGCGCCAGGCCCAGCCCCGCAGCCCGGAGATCGTCGAGGTCGCCTGGTACCCGCCCCGGGACCTGCCCGAGCTCCAGCACGAGACGGCCGGTGCCTTCGTGGCCCTGGCCCGCGTCCAGGCCTCGGGCCCGCCCCCGGTGACCCGACGGGCCGGCTGACCCGGGCACTAGCCTGGGCCGGCTCGGGGGCGTAGCTCAGATGGCGAGAGCGCCCGGCTTACACCCGGAAGGTCGTCGGTTCGAACCCGGCCGCCCCCACCAGGCCGGCCCCGATCAGGCGTCGGCGACAGCGGTGGCCAGGGCGACCCGGACCATGTCGTCGAAGGTGCGCTGGCGGTCCTCGGGGCTGAGGTGCTCGCCCCGGAGGATGTGGTCGGACACCGTGAGCAGGGTCAGCGCCCGGGCACCGAACTCGGCGGCCACCCCGTACAGGCCGGCGGCCTCCATCTCGACGGCGAGGATGCCGAGCGAGGCGGCCACCTCGTTGATGGTCGGGTCCGGTGCGTAGAAGAGGTCCGAGCTGAACACGTTCCCGACCCGGACCGGGACCCCGAGCGCCTCGGCCCCGTCGACCGCGGCCCGGGCCAGGTGGAAGTCGGCCACCGCGGCCAGGTCGTAGCCCCGGAAGCGGGTGCGGTTCACCATCGAGTCGGTGGAGGCCCCGAGGGCCACGACGACGCTGCGGAGGGGCAGGTCGTCGTGGATCGAGCCGCAGGAGCCGACCCGGATCAGCGCCTCCACGCCGTAGTGCTGCACCAGCTCGGTGGCGTAGATCGAGCAGGAGGGCACGCCCATGCCGTGGGCCATGACCGACACCGGGTGGCCCTCGTAGGTGCCGGTGAAGCCCTCGATGCTGCGCACGTCGGTGACGAGGCGGGCATCGGTGAGGAAGGTCTCGGCGATGTGGCGCGCTCGCCGCGGGTCGCCGGGCATGAGGCAGACCGGGGCGAAGTCGCCGGGCTCGGCGTTGATGTGGGGCGTCGGCACGCGCCCAGTCTCTCATCCGGTGGCCGCGCCCGGGGCGTGACGGAGGCGGGGGACGAGGCCGCCAGCGTTGAGGGCACGCAGGGCGCGGAGCTCGTCGACCTGGACGACGACGGCCTCCCGGGGCTCGTCGCGGAGCAGGAAGGTGACGACGCAGTCGTCGCAGGCCGCGGTGTGCTCGAGGGCGCACTCGGCGCAGCTGATGCGGAGCGGGGGAGCGGGGGTCGTGGTCACGTCGGACATCATGACGAGGGGGTGTGACAGTGAAGCCTCACGGCCGTTCGGCGGGCGGGAGCCGTCGCCCGCGACCCTTTCGCACCCACGGAAGGGGGGATGGAAGGCTGGGGCCGTGAGGCCCGCGCCCGCCGTCGTCGACGAGACGCTCGCGTCGCGCGCCCTGGCGGCCGGCCGGGCCGCCGGCCTCGACGCCGCCGGGATCGCCGAGGCCGAGCCGTTCACCGACGCCCGCCGTCACCTCGAGGAGCGCCGGGAGGCCGGGCTCCACGGGGGGATGGCCTTCACGTACCGCAACCCGGCCCGCTCGACCGACCCCCGGGCGCTCCTCCCGACGGCCCGGGCGCTCGTCGCCGGGGCCCGGGCCTACGGGGGCGTCGACCTGCCGGCGGCCCCGGCCGGCCGGCCCCAGGGCAGGGTCGCCCGCTACGCCTGGGGCGACCACTACACGGCGCTGGAGGTCGGGCTGCACGCCGTGGCCGACGTCCTGCGGGCCGACGGGTGGCGGGCGGTGGTCGTCGCCGACCAGAACCACCTGGTCGACCGGGCCGTGGCCCATCGGGCCGGCCTGGGCTGGTACGGCAAGAGCAGCCTCCTGCTCCTGCCCGGCGCCGGGAGCTGGTTCGTGCTCGGGGCCGTCGTCACCGACGCGCCCCTGTCGCCCACCGCGGCCGAGCCGATGGCCGACGGGTGCGGCTCCTGCACCCGGTGCATCGAGGCCTGCCCGACCGGGGCGATCGTCGCCCCCGGGGTGGTCGACGCCCGGCGCTGCCTGGCCTGGATCGTGCAGGCGCCCGGCCCGGTCCCACGGGAGCACCGGGTCGGGCTCGGCGACCGCATCTACGGGTGCGACGAGTGCCAGGACGTCTGCCCGCCGAACCGGGTCGAGCTGCGCCGCCACGAACGGGGCCAGGCCGTGGTCGACCACCAGGCCGGCGCCCGTCCCGACGAGCGGCCGTGGGTCGACCTGCTCGCCCTGCTCGACCGCGACGACGCCGACCTGGTCGCCGCCCACGCCCGCTGGTACATCGCCGGGCGGGACCCGAGGTGGCTCCGGCGCAACGCCCTGGTCGCCCTGGGCAACATCGGGGCGCCGGACGACCCGGAGGTGGTCGACCGGCTCCGCCGCACCGTCGGGGCCGACGACGACCTCCTCGCGGCCCACGCCGCCTGGGCGCTGCGCCGGTTGGGACGGGACGACGCACTCGCCGGGGCGCTCGCGGCGCGGGCGGGGGCCGGCGCCGAGGTCGGTCCCGACCTGGCCGCCGAGCTGGCCGCGCCGCCCCCACCCCGTCGAGAGGCGCACCGATGAGGCACCTTCTGGTCACCAACGACTTCCCGCCCAAGGACGGGGGGATCCAGCAGTACCTGTGGGAGCTGTGGCGGCGACTGCCGGCCGACGAGGTCACCGTCCTCACCACGCCGCACCCCGACGCCGCGACGTGGGACGCCGAGCAGGCCTACCGGATCGAGCGGACCTCGGAGCCGGTGCTGCTCCCGACCCGCACCCTGGCCCGGCGGATCGACGCCCTCGCCGCCGAGGTCGACGCCGACCTGGTGGTGCTCGACCCGGCCCTCCCGCTCGGTCGGCTCGGGCCCCGCCTGGCCCGGCCCTACGGCATCGTCCTCCACGGCGCCGAGGTGACCGTGCCGGGGCGCACCGCGGTGTTCCGTCGGGCGCTGGCCTCGGTGCTGGTCGGGGCCGAGCTGGTCGTCGCCGCCGGCGGCTACCCGGCCGACGAGGGCGAGCGGGCCGCCCGACGGGGCCTGCCGGTCGTCGTCGTGCCCCCCGGCGTCGACACCGAGCGGTTCCGGCCTCCGACGGCCTCGGACCGGGCCGCGGCCCGGCGCCGCTACGGCGTGGCCGACGACGCCGAGCTGGTCGTGTCGATCAGCCGGCTCGTGCCCCGCAAGGGGATGGACGTCCTGATCGACGCCGCGGCCCGCCTGGCCCCGGCCCGGCCCGGCCTGGAGGTCCTGGTCGCCGGGGCGGGCCGGGACGAGCGGCGGCTGCGGCGGCGCATCGAGGCCACCGGGGCACCGGTCCGGCTGGTCGGCCGGGTCGCCGAGGACGACAAGCCCGCCTTCCTGGGCGCGGCCGACGTGTTCGCCATGGTGTGTCGCGACCGCTGGGCCGGGTTGGAGCAGGAGGGCTTCGGCATCGTGTTCCTGGAGGCCGCGGCGTGCGGCGTCCCGCAGGTGGCGGGGGCCAGCGGCGGTGCGGCCGAAGCCGTGGCCGACGGTGTGACCGGCACGGTGGTCGCCGACCCGACCGACGTCGCCGCCGTGGCGACGGCGATCGCGGCCTACCTCGACGACCGGGCCGCCCGCGACGACGCGGGCCGGGCCGCCCGCGCCCGGGCCGAGGTCGACTTCGCCTACGACCACCTGGCCGCGGTGCTCCAGGCCGCCCTGGCCGACACCGTCGCGGGCCTCTCCCGATGAGCCGGGCCCGGCCGTGGGAACGGGGACGCGGAGGGGACGGGACCGGGCTGGTCCGCCTGTCGTGGGCCGGGACGATCGTCTCGTGCGTCACCTCGATCGCCAACGCCGCCACCGGCGACCGCGACCACTACGCCCTGTCCGCGGTCCCGGCCCTGGTCATGCTGCTGCTCGGGTCGCTGGCGTTCCTGTGGGCCTTCGCCGTGGCCGTGGAGCGCAGCCGCACCGAGCAGATCGGCGTCGGCGGCCTGTTCTTCCTCGAGGGCTGCGCGCCCCGCCGGGTGCAGGTCGCGATGATGGCGTCGGTCGCCGTCCAGACCGCCGTCCCCCTGACGGTGGCCGTGGTCCGTCCCTTCACCGCCTTCGCCGTGCTGGCCCCGGTCTGGTCGCTCGGCCTGGCCGGGCTGTGGGGGGCGCGCCACGGCACCTTCCCGCCCCGGCCCCACGATCGGCCAGACTCTCGGCATGGGTGACTCGGTCCGGCAGCAGGCCACCATCGCAGCGCCGATCGACGAGGTGCTCGGCGTGCTCCAGCACATCGAGGCGTACCCGGAGTGGGCGCCGGACCTGAAGGAGGCCACGGTCGTCTCCCGCGACGCCGAGGGGCGGGTGCAGATGGCCCGGTTCCGGGCCGCCGGGTTCGGCTACAGCACCCAGTACACGCTGGCCTACGACCACTCGACCCCGGGCCGGCTGGCCTGGCACCAGGTCAGCGGGGACGTGACCCGCAAGCTCGACGGCAGCTACGACCTGACCGACAACGGCGACGGCACCACCGAGGTGGCCTACGAGCTGGAGGTCGAGCTGATCATCCCGGTGCCGGGCTTCGTCAAGCGCCGCACGGCCCACAAGATCACCCACACCGCGCTGCCCGCCC
>CAYQGF010000187.1:2223-7382 GCA_964416885.1 uncultured Iamiaceae bacterium | reverse complement strand
GCTCAGCGGCGGGAACCCCCTGTACCTGCGGGAGCTGGTGCTCGGGGCGCTGAGCCGTGGGACGCTCCGCCAGGTCGCCGAGGTCTGGCGGCTGCGGGGCCGGCTCCCGGCCACCACCGCGCTGGTCGACCAGGTGCTGGGCCGCATCGCCCGGCTCGACGAGGAGGCCCGCGAGGCCCTGGAGACGATCGCCGTGGGCCAGCCCGTCGGGTTGCCGCTGCTCGAGGCCATGGTGCAGCCCGAGGTGATCGAGGCCCTGGAGCAGCACGGCCTGGTCCGGATCGAGCAGCACCAGCGCCGCACCGAGGTCCGGCTCGCCCACCCGATCCACGGCGAGGTGGTGCTGGGGTCGCTCGGGCGCATGCGCCGGCGACGCCTGGCCCGCGGTCATGCCGAGGCGGTCCTCGCCCACGGCGCCCGCCGCCGCGGCGACGCCGACCGGGTGGCGGCCTGGCAGGTCGACGCCGGCATCACCCCCGACCTCGACGTGGTGCTGGCCGGCGCCCGCATGGCGTTCCACCACGACGACTGGCCGACCGCCGTCCGGCTGGCCCGGGTCGCGGTCGACGCCGGTCACGTCGACGCCGCCGCCCTGCTGGCCGAGGCCCACTACGAGCTGGGCCAGTTCGAGGACGTCGACGCCGTGGTGGCCGCGGCCCTCGCCGACCGTGCCGCGCTGACGGAGGAGGCCTTCGCCCAGGTGTCCCGGCTGCGGGCCACCAGCCTGATGTGGTCCCACGACGACTCGGCCGCGGCCGCGGCGTGCATGGCCGAGGCGCGGCAGACGGTCGAGGACCCGGCCGTGCGCGACCTGATCACGTTCAACCAGGGGGCGTGGACCGCCTGCGCCGGGCGACCGACCGAGGCCCTCGCCCTGGTCGAGCCGCTCCTGGGCTCCGACGACGACCGGGTCGTGGTCGAGGCCGCGCTCGCCATCGAGATGGTGGCCGCCGCGGCCGGGCCGACCGGGCGGGCCGTCGAGCTCGCCGACCGTTGGTTCCCGGTGCACCTGGCCTTCGACACCCCCACCAACGTCAACCACCCGGGCAACCACCTGCTGACCAAGGCCGTGGCCCTCACCCACGCCGGGCGGCTCGCCGAGGCCCACGAGCTGTCCACCCTCGGCCACGACGCCTCGGTCACCAACCGCAGCCTCATCGGCCAGATGTGGTTCGCGGTCCAGCTCGGCCGCATCGCCCTCCTCCGGGGCGACACCCGCGCGGCCCGCCACTGGTTCCGCCGCCAGGTCGCCCTCAGCCACGACACCGGCCACGGCCGTCCGGTCACCCTCGGGCTGGCCGGCCTCGCCGCGGCCTGCAGCCAAGCCGGTGACCGGGCCGGGGCGCGGGCGGCCATCGCCGAGCTCGACCGGTCGGGGCGGGCCACCATCGAGCTGTGGGCCGTCGAGGAGGTCAAGGGCCGGGCGTGGGCCCGCGCCGTCGACGGCGACCTGACCGCGGCGCGGCGCACCCTGGTCGAGGGGGCCGAGGTGGCCGAGGCCGCGGGGATCGTGCTGATGGGCGCGCTGGCCCGGGTCGAGGCCGTCCGGCTCGGCGCTCGGGACCAGGCGGCGCCGCTCGCCCGGGCGGCCCCGGCCTGCGACAGCGCCCTCGTCGCCCTGGCCGCCCGCTGGGCCGCGTCCACCAACGACGGCGACGAGCTCGAACGGGTGGCGGTGGGCTTCGAGGAGATCGGCGGCCTGCTGATGGCGGCCGAGGCCGGCACCGCGGCGGCCACGGCCTGGGCGCGCGCCGGCGACCGGCGCCGGTCCACCGCGGCCCGGCGCCGCGCCGACGATCTGGCCCGCGCCTGCGGTGGCGCCACCCCGGCCCTGGCCACCGTCGACGCCGCCGCACCGTTGACCGTCCGGGAGCACGAAGTGGCGCGCCTGGTGGCCGAGGGCCTGCCCACCAAGGAGGTCGCCGAGCGGCTGGACGTGTCGGCCCGCACGGTGTCGAACCACCTCCAGCGCACCTACGCCAAGCTGGGGATCTCCCGGCGCACCGAGCTGGCCGCAGCCCTCGCCCGGGGGCCCGACGCGCCCTGAGCGCTACGAGCGGGTGTAGTACGAGGCGCTGGCCGCGAGGAACACGACCAGGTCCTGCTCCGCGGAGGCCGACGACGCCAGCCGGCCGACCCAGGTCGACGCCTCGGCGCTGGTGGGCAACCGGTCGAGGAACCGCAGGAACTGGTCCTGGACGATCGACAGCCGGGCCTCGGAGGTGGAGAGGAACTGGCGGGCGATCAGGCCCCGGCCCAGGCCGGCGTCGGCCCGCTCGGTCCAGTAGGCCAGGCCCGCGGGCTCGGGCCGACGGCCGATCACGTCGACGTAGGCCCGCTGGACGAAGGCCCGGTTGGTGCCACCGGCCAGGGCGAAGTACTCGGGGGATCCGAAGAACTGGGCCCGGAGCTGGCGCAGGCTCTTGCCGTTGCGGATCGAGGTCACCCAGTAGGCCCGGCCACTGGCGTCGGACGCCCGGCCCAGGAAGCGGACGTAGACCCGGTCGACGTCGAGGCCCCGGTACTCGTCGCTGGACACCAGGCCCTGGGCCACCTGGGTGCGGCTCCGCGACCCGTTGGCGACCTGGTCCCGTGTCTGGTCCCGCCAGGTGTCGGAGGCGAAGCGGAACAGCAGGTCCCGGTGGACACGGTGGGCGAACCCCTGGTTCCGGTTCGTCCACGGGCCGTGCACCTTGTACGGGGCGGCGTAGGGGATCTCCACGTCGCCCGCGGTGGCCGACGCGGTCGTGATCGTCCTCGTGCCAGCGGCCGCCGACTCGCTCCACGCCCCGGTCGGCACGGTGATGTCGTAGAGGTCGCCGGCCACGCCCCATCGGGTGAAGGAGATGTCCTGGGCCGGGACGACCACGTCGCCCAGGGCGCGGTTGGCGACCGCGGCCTGGCCGAAGGGCCACCCGAGGGTGTCGATCGATCGGAAGCCGACCGGGATCCGCTGCTGGCCCCGGCGGTCGAGGCTGTGGGTCGTCACCGCGGTGCCGGCGGTCGGGCCCGGGCGGATGCGCACGACGACGTCGTTCGGCGTCCCGACGGCGCGGTGCGACGCCGTGCCCCCGGCCCCGAAGCCGCTGATCGTCCGACCCCCGAAGCGGGGCGACCCCTCGTCGAGGACCTGGTGGTTGGTGGCGGAACCGGCGCCGTTCACCACGTCGGTGCTGCTCTCGGAGTGGACGTAGGCCGTGGCGAGGCCGACGGTGAAGGTGTTGGTGCCCGGGCCGCCGTACAGCACGCTCACCAGGGTGTTCGCACCGGTCAGGGTGTCGTCGCCCTCGTCGCCGTAGAGCTCGTAGTAGCGGCCGGGCGCGGGGGACACGACGCCGGCGGCGGACACCGCGTCGTTGCCCTGGCCGGCGTGGACCTCGACGGTCTCGGCGTTCGTGACGTCCCACTGGGTGCCCCAGCCCGGCTCGGTGTAGGCGATCCGGAGCGAGGCGCCGGTCGAGCTCAGCTCGACCGTGTCGTGGGTGGGCGCGCCCGAGACGACCACCCGGTCCCGCACGCTGCCGTTGGTGTTGGTGCCCATGTCGATCTGGGTGTTCGGCGCCGTGCGGAGCTGGAGGTACACGAGGTCGTCGCCGGCCCCCAGGACCAGGTTGTCGGCCCCACGCGTCTCGCGGACCACGTCGTTGCCGTCGCCCAAGCTCGCGAACAGCTTCGGTCCGGCTCCGAACACGGCGGCGTCCAGGCCGCGTCCGTCGACGACCTGAGCGCCGGCATCGCCCGACACGTTCACCTGGGTCAGCGCACCGCACGCCAGGGCCGGGCTGGCCACCGTGGTCGTGCCGGTCTGGTAGCTGCGCACCACGGCGTTGCCGCCCACGCACTCGAACGCGAGGTTGTCCTGACCGGTGACCGAGACGCTCATCGTGGTCCCGCTGGTGGTGGCGGTGAAGGCGGCGTGGGCCGGCAGGGCGCCGGCCGCGACGGTCACCGCCGACGCGAGGGTGGCCGCCGACAGGAACAGGGGCAGAGAGGGTCGCGCCATGGCCGCATCGTGCAGTCGCCCCTGGTCGGAGCGCATGAGCAACGATTGCTCAGGCCCCCGGCCCCGAGGCGCGCCGCGGGTCGGGCCGGACCGCCGGGGACGGTCCGGCCCGTCCCCGGCGGCGTGGGAACTGGCGAGCGAGGCGACGAAGGAGCTTCGAGCGAGCCGCTGGGCGGAGCCGCTAGCCAGCCGCGGCGAAGCCGGCGTCGAGGTCGGCGAGGATGTCGTCGATCGACTCCAGGCCGACCGACAGGCGCACCAGCCCGGGGTTGACGCCGGCGGCCACCTGCTCGGTCTCGGTGAGCTGGCTGTGGGTGGTCGACGACGGGTGGATGGCCAGGCTGCGGACGTCGCCCAGGTTGGCCACGTGGCTGTGGAGGGTGAGGGCCTCGACGAAGCGCTGGCCCGCCTCCTTGCCGCCGGCGATCACGAACGCCGGGACGGAGCCGAAGCCCTTGCCGCCGGTGACCTCCCGCGCCCGCTCGTGCCAGCGGGAGCCGGGCACGGCGGCCGACTGCACCGACTCGACCTGGTCGTGGCCGCTCAGGTACTCGACCACCTTCAGGGCGTTGGCGTTGTGGCGCTCCATCCGCAGGCTCAGGGTCTCCAGCCCCTGGATCAGCAGGAAGGCGTTGAACGGGCTGATGGCCGGGCCGATGTCGCGGAGCAACTGCACCCGGGCCTTGAGGATGTAGGCACCGGGGCCGAGGGCCGGCCAGTACTGGAGGCCGTGGTAGCTGGGGTCGGGCTCGGTGAACTGCGGGAACCGCTCGGGGTGGGCGCCGAAGTCGAAGCTGCCGGCATCGGCGATGATGCCGCCGATCGAGGTGCCGTGGCCGCCGATGAACTTGGTGGCCGAGTGCACGACGATGTCGGCGCCGTGCTCGAAGGGGCGGATGAGCCAGGGGCTGGCGACGGTGTTGTCGACGATGAGGGGCACACCGACCTCGTGGGCCACGTCGGCCACGCCGCGGATGTCGAGGAAGTCGTTGCGGGGGTTGCCGATGCTCTCGCCGTAGAAGGCCTTGGTGTTGGGGCGAGCGGCGGCCCGCCAGGCGTCGAGGTCGTCGGGGTCCTCGACGAAGGTGACCTCGATGCCCAGCTTGGGGAACGTGTGGCGGAAGAGGTTGTAGGTGCCGCCCTCTACGGCGGCACC
>CAYQGF010000187.1:0-2213 GCA_964416885.1 uncultured Iamiaceae bacterium | reverse complement strand
TGCCGCCGTAGAGCGCGGCGCTGCTGACCACGTGGCTGCCGGCCTCGGCCAGGTTGAGGATCGAGAGCGTCTCGGCCGCCTGCCCCGACGCCACGGCCAGGGCGCCGGGGATCCCGAGGGCGGTGTCGGGCGCGCCCTCCAGCGACGCGACCCGGGCCTCGACCACGGCCTGGGTCGGGTTCATGATCCGGGTGTAGATGTTGCCGACCTCGGCCAGCCCGAAGAGGTTGGCCGCGTGGGCCGTGTCCCGGAACTGGAACGACGTGGTCTGGTAGATCGGCACCGCCCGGGCCCCGGTGGTGGGGTCGGGCTCCTGGCCGGCATGGATCTGGCGGGTCTCGAAACCCCAGTCGGTGCTCATGGGCAGCGACCCTACGAATCCCGACTCACCTGGTCAACATTGGGAGCGGGACCGAGCTCAGGCCTCGAACGGGGCGTCGCCCTCCGACACGTCGTCGGCGACGACCTCCGCCGCCACGGCCACCTCCGCCGGGGGTGGCGGAGCACCCGGCCGGACGGGGCGGGTGAAGAGCAGCTCGATCGACGGACCGCCCCGGAACTCCCGGACGGCCTGGCGGTCGACCAGACGCCATCCCTGGGCCCCGACGGCGTTGGCGACGACGAGCGGGTCGTCCTCGGTCGGGAGCTGGACCTCGGCCGGCCCCCGGGCCACCCATGCGCCGGCCTCGTTGTCGCGGCGGACTGCCACGTATTGCCACTGATCGGTCATCCGACCTCCTTGGGCTCACCTGTCGGGCCCGATGATGGGCGATCGCCCGTCGAGAGGGCAAGGGCCATAGGGCCCTGGTCACCGGGCACCCCACCCCCCGCTCGCCGGGAACTCTTGGCGGCCGGCGCGGCTCTCACGTCCGACAGGAACGGCACCGGGTGGGTGCCACGACAGGAGCAGGACACGACCATGAGCGACTTCAGCGACACCAGCTACTACGACGGCAGCTTCCAGAGCGCCACCGACGACGCCATCGCGGCGGGCACAACGACCGACTACGGCACCTCGGCCGACTGGACCAGCGCCTCCTACGACGCCAGCAGCGCCTCGTGGGATGCCTGGGGCGACTCGATCCAGGCCGACAGCTACGCCAACGAGGCCTGGTACGCCGGCGACTACGAGGCGTCCCAGGCCTGGTCGCAGATCTCCGACGGCTACGAGGCGGACTCCAACGCCGCCGACGCCGCCAGCTGGTCGGCATGGGACGCCAGCGGCGATGCCTACGCCGACGAGTCGGCCGCCTGGGACGCCGACTACGGGGTCTACGACTCGCTCGCCTACGACTCGTCGGGGTACGACTCGGGCTACGACGACGGCGGCTGGGACGGCGGCTACGACGCCGGCAGCTACGACTACTCCAGCAGCTACGACGCCGGTGGGTACGACGCCGGCAGCTACGACGCCGGCGGCTATGACGCTGGTGGCTACGACGCCGGCGGCTACGACTACTCGAGCAGCACCGCGGGCACCGACGTCGTCACCGACTACTACACCAGCGCCGACTGGTAGCCGGGACGGGCGTGTCGAAGGGTGTCAGACACCCTTCGACACGCGATCGGGCACCCCGACGCAGGAGGGTCAGTCCCCGCCCGACGCGTCCTCGACCTTGGTCTTGCCGGCGGAGATCCACGGCATCATGTCGCGGAGGCCGGCGCCCACGGTCTCGATCTGGTGGGCCTTGCCGGCGTCACGCAGCTCCTCGAAGCGGGCGCCGCCGCCCTTGATCTCGCCCACGAACTCCTTGGCGAACTCGCCGCTCTGGATCTCGCCCAGGACCTTCTTCATCTCCTCCTTGACCGCGGGGGTGATGATGCGGGGACCGCGGGTGAGGTCGCCGTACTCGGCGGTGGTGGAGATCGAGTAGCGCATGCCGGCGATGCCCTGCTCGTACATGAGGTCGACGATGAGCTTGAGCTCGTGGAGGCACTCGAAGTAGGCCGACTCGGGCTGGTACCCGGCCTCGACCAGGGTCTCGAACCCGGCCTGCACCAGGGCCGTGAGCCCGCCGCAGAGGACGACCTGCTCGCCGAACAGGTCGGTCTCGGTCTCCTCCTCGAAGGTGGTGTCGAGCACGCCGGCCCGGGTGCCACCGATGGCATCGGCGTAGGCGAGGGCCGTGCCCCGGGCGTTCCCGGAGGCGTCCTGGTGGACGGCGATCAGGCAGGGCACGCCGCCGAACTCGGTGTCGGTCCGGCGCACCAGG
>CAYQGF010000186.1:0-7397 GCA_964416885.1 uncultured Iamiaceae bacterium | reverse complement strand
TCAACTTCCAGACCGCCGACATGGTCGAGGCCATGAAGGCCTTCTTCGAGAAGCGGGACCCGACCTTCGAAGGTCGCTGACCGGAGGTCTGCCGTCCTCATCAAGGGTGGTCGTCACCCCTTGGGCGGGTGCCGGACACCCTGGGAAATACGAGGGAAACAGGTGTCATCGAACACGCGTTCGGGTAACGCGTGGGCATGGTGGAAGGCCCCCTCGATGACAGGCCTGGCGACGTTGGTGTGGTGCTGGCGGCTGATGTGTCGGGGATGGTCGATGAGGAGGCCCGGCTCCATCTACTGGCTCTGCACGTGTTGATGGCGCGGGTCGATGCCGCCACCGTCGCGGCGACGGGGGCGTTGGAGCGGCGGCGGCTCTTCGAGGCCGATGCGGCTCGTTCGGCGGCGGGGTGGTTGGCGGGGCGGGTGGACCAGACCCGCGGCCAGTGCGCTCGTGACGTGAAGCTGGCTCGTGTGCTCGGTGACATGCCGCTGGTCGAGGCGGCCGCGGGTGAGGGCCGGATGGGGCGGGTGAAGGTCGATCTGCTGGCGGAGGCTCGTCAGCCCGAGGTGGTCGGGGTGTTCGCCCTCCACGAGGAGATGCTCGTCACGCAGGTCGAGCGGTTGACGGTGCGTGATGCGCGGCGGTTCTTGCAGGCGTGGTTGGAGCAGGCTCGTCTCTCGGTCGGCTGGACCGACCCCGATGAGCCGGTCGATGGTTCGGAGCCGCCTGCGGCGGTGGTGGACCTGGCGCAGACCTTCGACGGCCGCTGGTCCCTGGCGGGTGAGCTCGATCCCGTCGAGGGCACCGAGCTGGCCTCGGCGATCGCGGCCGAGGTGGACCACATGTTCCACCTCGGCAGCTTCCGCAGCGATGACGGCCTGTCGCCACGGGAGCGGCGCGGGATCGCGTTCATGCAGATCGTGACCCGTCAGGCGCGGCCGCAGTCGAGCCAGGGTGTGCCGCGTCCGTCGGTGGAGGTGATCTGCGACGAGCGCACCCTGCTCGGCGTGCCGGTCACCGACCCCGAAGAAGACGGCGGTGAGGATCTGCGGCGGCGGGTGTGTGAGCTGGTCAACGGCACCCCGGTGTCCCTGGCGACGCTGGGCCGGTTGCTGTGCGGTGCGGACGTGCACCGCCTGGTCGTCTCCGCGGTCGGTGAGGTGCTCGACGCTGGCAAGACCATCCGGTTGGCGAACCGGGCCCAGCGTCGGGCGTTGCGGTACCGGCATGCCCGGCATTGCGGGTTCCCGGGCTGCGACGCGCCGGTCGAGTGGTGCGAGTTCCATCACGTCGAGCCCTGGGACCCGGACCCTGACAGTCCTTGCGGTCGCACTGACCTGGCGAACCTCGTCCCGCTCTGCCGGTTCCACCACCACCGGGTGCATGAGGGCCACTTCACCTTGGTGCTCGACCCCGACGGGTGGGTCGAGGTGCTGCGACCACCCGACCAGGGCGGCCGACGATGTCCGATCACCCCGGCCAAGGCCCACCACCGACCCCTCGAACCCCACCCCGACGCCCTCCTGGTCAGAGAGCGCGCCCGAGAACTCGTCGCGACGCGCTCGTAGCCAGCCCGTACCCTTGCAGGAGTGGGGCCGGCGTCGATCTCGTCCGCCGAGGCCCTGGCCCTCGCCCGGACCGCGCTGGGTCGGACGGTCGAGGCGGTCGAACATCTCCCGGTCGGCTTCGGCAACGACAGCTGGCGGGTGTCGGCGGGTGACGATGCCTTCACCCTCAAGGTCGGGCCGCCGAGCGCGGCACCGAAGTGGGCGTCGGCCCGCCAGGCCCACGACCTGGCCGCAGCCGTCGGGGTCCCGGTGCCGCCGCTCGTGCACTTCGCGGTCCGGCCCGATGCCGTCGTGCGCGTCATCCGGTGGGTCGACGGCCAGCCCCTGGCGTCGATCCTCGACGACCCGACGCGCATGCGCCGCTTCGCCGACGACCTCGGCCGGGCGGTCGCCGCGCTCCACGAGGTCGAACGCACCGTCTTCAGCTCCCGCCTCGACGGCTCGGCGCCGTCCTTCGCCCGATGGAGCGACTACATCGGCCACCGGCTCGGGCAGGTCCGGCACCGCGCCGTCGCGGCCGGGGCGCTGGACGACCGGGTGCTCGACCGCATCGACGAGGTCGCGGGCGCCCTCGTCGCGCAGGTCTCGCCCGTCGTCCGGCCGACGCTGTGCCATCGCGACCTCCACCCCGACAACGTCCTCGTCGGCCCGAACGGACGGCTCGTGGCGATCCTCGACTGGGACATGGCGGAGAGTTGGGACCCCGCCGGCGACTGGTTCAAGCTCGACTGGCTGTTGCTCCCGCGCCTCGGTGCGCACGGCGCCGACGTCGACACCGCCTACCGCGACGTCCACGCCTCTCGCCCGTTGTGGGCCGAACGCAAGCGGCTCGTCGAGGTCATCGAGAGCGCCAACGCCGTCGCCAACGCCCGAGCGGAGGGGTGGACCACCTTCGGGGAGGCGGCGCGCCGCCGTCTGCTCGCCGCCCTGGACTGACTGGCCGCGCGCCTGGTCGACCCGTCACACATGACGTGGCAGCCGTGGGAAAGGGTGCTGCGCGCCGTGGACGGCCATGACGGCGATGGCTTCTCGGCGTCGAGCCGGCTTCGTTGTCGTACCCCCTGGGTAAGGTTCGCCCCACGCTTGGTCGGCCGGCGTCACGGCCCCTCCTGATGTCCGTCGGCGCCGTCGTGGCGCCCCGTCGCTCGGAGGGCCCCGTGTTGGCCACCGTCTCGTCCGCCACCGTCCTCGGGGTCGAGGGCCGCCCCGTCACCGTCGAGGTCCACCACGGCGACGGCCTGCCCTCGTTCACGGTCGTCGGCCTGCCCGACGCGGCCTGTCGGGAGGCGCGCGACCGGGCCCGGGCCGCGGTGCTCTCGTCGGGCCTGGAATGGCCCAAGCGCAAGGTGACGGTGAACCTGGCCCCGTCGTCGGAGCGGAAGGTCGGGACCGGCCTCGACCTGGCGATCGCCCTCGGTGTCCTGCTCGTCACCGAGCAGGTCCCGGCCGACTCCCTCCGGGGCCTGGCGTGCTTCGGGGAGCTGGGCCTCGACGGGTCGGTGCGCCCGGTGGTGGGCACGGTCTCGCTGGTCGGGGCGCTGCCGCCCGGGGTGGTCGTCGTGCCGGCGGCCTCGGCCCGCCAGGCCCGGTTGGTCGGCCGCCACGACGTGCGGCCGGTCGACCGTCTCGCCGACCTGGTGCTCGCCCTGCGGGGCGAGGCGCCGTGGCCGACCCCGCCCGAGCCGCCCCCTCCGCCCGAGCCGCCGCCCCCGCCGGACATGGCCGATGTCCGGGGCCAGCCCGTGGCCCGTCAGGCGCTGGAGGTGGCGGCGGCCGGTGGGCACCACCTGCTGTTCGTCGGGTCACCCGGGGCGGGCAAGACGATGCTCGCCCGACGGCTCCCGGGCCTCTTGCCGCCGCTCGACGCCGAGGCCTCGTTGGAGGTCACCCAGGTGCTCTCGGCAGTGGGGGAGGAGGTGCCCGGGGGGAGCCTCGTCGTCCGGCCGCCGTTCCGGTCGCCGCACCACAGCTCCACGCTCGTGTCGCTGATCGGCGGTGGCACCGCGGCGCTCCGCCCCGGAGAGCTGAGCCGGGCCAGTCGGGGCGTCCTGTTCCTCGACGAGCTTGGGGAGTTCCCGCCGTCGGTCGTCGACTCCCTGCGCCAGCCGTTGGAGGAGGGGGTGGTCCGGGTGGCCCGAGCGCGGGCCAGCGTCACCCTGCCGGCCCGGTTCCTGCTGGTGGCCGCGACCAACCCCTGTCCGTGTGGGGAGGCCGGTGAGGCTGCCGGGTGCTGCTGTTCGGAGGCGGCCCGGGCCCGGTACCGGCGGCGGCTGAGCGGTCCGATCCTCGACCGCTTCGACCTCCGGGTCGCCGTGCACCGGCCCGAGCCGGCATCGCTCCTGGCCAAGGAGGGGGGCGAGCCGACCGCGCTCGTCGCGGCGCGGGTCGCGACCGCCCGGGCCGTGGCCCACGAGCGGGGCATCGACGCCAACGCCGCCATCCCGGCCCGCCGGCTCGACGCCCTGGCGCCCCTCGACCCGCAGGCCGCCCGGATGCTCGAGGCGGCGCTGGTCAAGGGGCGGCTCACGGCCCGCGGCCTGGCTCGGGTCCGCCGGGTCGGCCGCACGATCGCTGACCTGGCGGGCGTCGCCCTCGACGCGCCGCTCGCGCCCGAGCACGTCGCGGTGGCCATGGCCCTCCGCGGCGCCCTCCCGACCGGCACCGAGGTCGCCGCATGAGCCCGGCCTCGACGACCGACCGGGGCGGGGCCGGCCCCGTCGGCAGCCCGGTGCTCCCGCCGGAGGCGTGGTGGGTCGCGCTGGCCGGGCTGCCCGACATGGGGCCGGCCCGGCTCGGCGTGCTCTGGGAGGCCACGGCTCCCCAGGAGGCCTGGCGCCTGGTGGCCTCCGGCGGCGCGGCCCGTCTGCCGGCGATGGCGGCGGCCCTCGGCGCCGCGGCCGAGGCGCAGGCCGTTCGGTGGGCCCGGGCCGCGTCCGCCGTCGACGTCGCCGGCCTCTGGGACCGCCACCGTGAGGTCACCGTCGCCGTCCGGGGCCAGCCGGCGATGCCAGCCCGGTTCGACGACGACATCGAGCCGCCCACGGTCCTGTTCGCGGCGGGCGACCCGTCGGTCGTCGAGGGCCCGGTCGTGGCGATCGTCGGCACGCGACGCTGCAGCCGGGGCGGCGCCGAGCTGGCCCACGAGATCGGGCGGGCCTGCGCCGCGGCGGGCGCCCGGGTCGCCTCGGGGCTCGCGGTCGGCATCGATGCCGCGGCCCATGCCGGGGCGCTGGCCGCCGGGCCCGATGCCGCGCCGCCGATCGCCGTCGTCGGCAGCGGGCTCGATGTCGTCTACCCGACCCGCAGCCGGGCGCTGTGGCGGGCCGTGGCCCAGCGGGGCGTCGTCCTCTCCGAGTACCCGCTGGGCACCCCGCCGGCCCGCTGGCGCTTCCCGGCCCGCAACCGGCTGGTCGCGGCCCTGGCCGACGTGGTGGTCGTGGTCGAGTCCCACCGGGTGGGGGGCTCGATGTACACCGTCGATGAGGCCCTGGCGCGCCAGCGCACGGTCCTGGCCGTCCCGGGCTCGGTCCACGCCCCGACCTCGGCGGGCACCAACTGGCTGCTCTCGCAGGGGGCGCCGGCCTGCTGCGGCCCCGAGGACGTGGTCGTCGCCCTCGGCCTGGCCGTCGAGGCCGAGCCGGCGCACCGGGCGCACGACCCCCGGCCGAAGCCCACCGGGGAGGCGCGTCGGGTCCTCCGGGCGCTCGGGTGGGACCCGGCCACCCTCGACACGCTCGCCGAGCGCACCGGCCTCGGCCTGGGTGCCCTGGCCCTCGCCGTGGAGCGGCTGGAGGTCGACGGCTGGGTGCACCGTCCCGATGGCCGCATCGAGAGGAGGCCCCGGCCATGACCTCGACCCTGCGGGGCGCGGCGGCCCGGGCCCTGGCTCGGCTGCTGGGGGCGGTCCGGCGGCGCCCCGTCCCCGTGCCCGCGTGGCTCCGTCGGTACCGTGAGCGGGGTGAGCTGGGACGTCGACCTCTTCCTGGCGTCGCTCACCGATGCCAGCGCCGCCACCCACGACGCCTACGGGCGCGACCTGCGCCGCTTCACCGACTGGGCCGGCCGGGAGGGGCACGAGGGCCCGTCCCGGGTCACCCGATCGACGCTCCGGTACTACCTGAGCCTGCTGGCCGATGGCGCCGACGGCCCCGTCGACGACCGCGGTCGCCCCGAGGAGCGCACCCCGCTGGCGGCCCGGTCGCTGGCCCGCCATGTCAGCTCGCTGCGCCGCTACTTCCACTGGGCGGTGCGGACGAAGAGGATCGACCGCGACCCGTCGCTCGACCTGTCGGCCCCGAAGGGGGAGGGGCGCCTACCGCGGGTCCTGCGGTCCGAGGAGGTGGCGGCCATGGTCGACCCGGCTCGGGCGTGGCGCCGGTCCGACGCCCCCGAGGAAGTGGCCTTCGTCGCCCGCGACGACGCCCTCGTCGAGCTGCTCTACGGGAGCGGGGTCCGGGTCTCGGAGCTGTGCGGCCTGACGCCCGAGCGCCTCGACCTCCCGCGGGCGGCCATGCGGGTGATGGGGAAGGGCGACAAGGAACGGCGGGTCCCGCTCAGCGAGCCGGCGGTCGCGGCCGTCAGTCGGTGGCTGGCGCTCCGGCCCGGTCTGGTCCCCGAGGCCCACGACGCCGCCGACCCCCTGTTCGTCAACCGTCGCGGCAAGCCGATGACGCCGCGCGACGTCCGACGGGTCCTGGACGCTCGGGCCACGGCGCCGACCCACCCCCATGCCCTCCGGCACAGCTTCGCCACCCACCTGCTCGACGGGGGGGCCGACCTCCGGGCGGTGCAGGAGCTCCTCGGTCACGCCGACCTGCGGACGACCCAGGTGTACACGCACGTGAGCAAGGAGCGGCTCCGCCAGGTCCACCACGACACCCACCCTCGGGCCTGAGGAGCGGGCCGTCGCTCGGACCGACGGGGGCCGGGTGGGACCCGGTCCGCGTCGTCGGGGCGCTGGTGGCCGGGCTGGTCCTGGCCCTTCTGCCCCTCGGGCCGGCGGGCCATCGCCCGGCCGGGGCCCAGGTGGCCGATGGCGGCGTCGATGGCCGTGGTCCGGTCGACTACGACCCGCCGGTCGAGGCCCCGGTCACCGACCCGTTCCGGCCCCCGGCCCAGCCGTGGCTTCCGGGCAACCGGGGCATCGAGTACGCCACGGTCCCGGGGACGCCGGTGCGCGCCGCAGCGCGGGGCCGGGTCAGCTTCGCCGGTCCGGTGGCCGGTGCTCTCCACGTCACCGTCGAGCACCCCGACGGCATCCGCACCTCCTACTCCTTCCTGGCCACGGTCGCAGTGAGCGTCGGGGCAGAGGGGGCGAAGGGCCAGGTCGTCGGCACCAGCGCGGCCCGGCTGCACGTGGGCGCCCGTCGGGGCGACACCTACATCGACCCGGCGTCCCTGTGGGGCCTCCCCGGTCCACCCTGGGTGCGCCTGGTCCCGCTCGGCGGTGGCGGGGGGCAGCCGTGGGGCGGGTGGGCCACCGTGGTGCGGCGACGGCCGGCGACGTGGGCACGGGTGACGACGGGACGGTTGGTGGAGGCACCGGGGCGGTCGCCTAGGATCGACCCTCGGCCCTGGCACCCGGTCAGCGGTCGCTCACCACCTCACAGCCCGGTCCTCCCACGGTCGCCGCCCTGCGGCGTCGGGACCGGGTGACGCCGAACCGTTGGGAAAGGAGACGACGTGGACCAGCCCGTCGTGACCATGAAGCAGCTCCTCGAGGCGGGTGTCCACTTCGGACACCAGACCCGCCGCTGGAACCCGAAGATGCAGCGGTTCATCCACGGTGACCGCAACGGCATCTACATCATCGACCTCAAGCAGACGCTG
>CAYQGF010000185.1:907-7455 GCA_964416885.1 uncultured Iamiaceae bacterium | reverse complement strand
ACCTGTACCGGACGAGCTACGCCTACCACGGCGTCCACCCGTTCTACATGTGGTATTGGGGCGCCCACGCCATGCAGCACCTGGGCTCGGTGATCATCGTCGGCGGCGACACCCGCGCCGTGCGGCGGCTCGGCTTCCGCCCGGCGAGCACCCTCCAGGACGCGCTGGAGATGGCCACCGACACCGTCGGCCCGCAGCCGACCGTCACCCACCTCCACAACCCGCCCATCGTCATGGCGGACGTGAAGTAGATGGCCGCCATGACCGTTCTGGGAGTGGACCCGGTCGCTCTGGCGACCACTTCTGCTCCCAGTTCGCTGATGGGACGGCGGCGGGGGCGGCCGTGAGCGGCGGCAAGCGGACCGGGCCCCGCAAGGTCGAGGTCGTCCTGCGACGGGCGCAGCAGGTGCAGCGGCGGCTGCCCCAGCCGGCGACCGTGCTCAAGGGGGCCGAGTTCCCGCTGCGCGCCCCCTCGCTGCCCCAGGGGGTCGAGCCGCTCCCGAAGAAGGAGACGCTCGGCGCCGCCTACGACACCGACTGGGCCCGCTCCCCCGCGGCCCGGCTCGGTCGCCTGGTCGTGCTGGAGGGCGCCATGCGGCCCCTCGTCAAGGCGATCGCCGACCCCGAGCGCCGGGGCTACGACCGCCTCGTCGGTCTCGACGGCCCGGCCATCTTCGCCGCCAACCACCGCAGCCACCTCGACGCCGGGCTGCTGCTGACCTCGCTCCCCGAGCCGTGGCGCCACCGGGCCTTCGCCGCCGCGGCGGCCGACTACTTCTTCGACACCCGGGTCAAGGCCACGCTGTCGGCCCTCGCCCTCAACGCCATCCCGATCGAGCGCAGCAAGGTCACCCGCCGGTCCGCCGCCCAGGCCGCCGAGCTGATCGAGGACGGCTGGAGCATGGTGATCTTCCCCGAGGGCGGGCGCAGCCCCGACGGGTGGGGCCAGCCGTTTCGGGCCGGCGCCGCCTTCCTGTCGGTCCGCACCCAGGTGCCGGTCGTGCCGGTCCACCTGGAGGGCACCGGCCGGATCCTCCCCAAGGGCAGCTCCAAGATCGTGCCGGGCCGCACCCGGGTCACCTTCGGCGCCCCGATCCACCCCACGCCCGAGACCGACATGCGGGAGCTGTCGGCCGAGATCGAGGCTGCCGTCACCGCCCTGGCCGACGAGGTCGCCGGCGACTGGTGGAGTGCCCGCCAGCGCGCCCACGCCGGCCAGTCCCCGCCGCTCGACGGCCCCGACGCCTCGGCCTGGCGCCGGGCCTGGGCCCTCGGCGACCGCCGGAGCCATCGCCGCAAGCCCGTCGAGCCCTGGCCGCTGCGCGACTGACCGGTTCGCAGGCACCTCCGAGCTCGTCCCCGGTCAGGGACCGGCACCGTCCTCGACGCACGGGCGCAGGGCGGCAGCGAAGTCCCGCGCCGTGCGGCCCGAGATGTCCTCGATGGTGTCCGCCTCGATGATCGAGCGGACCTCGGCGTCGTCGAGCACGGCCCGGAGGTTGGCGGCCCCGCACCGGGCCTCCTCCAGCGTGTAGCCGTTGTCGATCAGGGCCTGTTCCAGGGCGTCGGCGCTGGTGGGCGTCTCGGTGGTGCGGGGGACGTCGACGGTCGTGGTGGTCGATGCCTCGATCTCGGCCACCACGTCGTCGGGCACCTCGACCCCACACGCCGCGACCGCTCCGACCAGCCCGAGCAGGCCGGCCAGCGCCGCGACAGCACCAGCGCGGGCGCGGCTCATCCGCCCGCCCCGGCACACGGCGTGAGCACGGCCCGCAGCCGGCGCAGCAGGTCCTCGGGCAGGTCGGTGGCCGCGCCGGCCTCGCCGATGGCCTCGACCTCGTCGGCGGTGAAGCGGCCGTAGACCTCACGGGCCACGCAGCCGGCCTGCTCGGCCGACAGGTCGAACTCGGCCTCAAGCCGGTCGGCCAGGCGGTCCTCGTCGGAGCGGTCGTCGCCGCCACAGGCCCCGAGGCCCAGGAGCCCCACGGTCACCAGGGCGGCCACGACGGGGGCGACCGGCCGCCTCACGACGACCCCGAGCAGGTGGTGAGCGACTCGGTGAGGACGGCGGCGTCGTCGGCGGGCAGGTCAGCGATGGCGATGTCGCCCTCGTCGACCCGGTGGACCTGATCGGCGAAGGCGTCGAGGTCGACCCCGTCGCCCAGCCGGTCCTGGATGGTGCGGGCGGCGCAGTCGACCTCCTCGTCGGACAGCCCGAAGTCGGTCCGGAGGAAGCCGAGCGACTCGGCCAGCCCGGCCCGCTCGGCCTCGGCCCCGCCATCGTCGCCACCGCACCCGGCGGCCAGCACCACGAGGGCCAGGGCCGAGGCCGCCACCAGGCGGGCGGGGGCGGTCACCGGCTGCACCCGGGCGAGTCTGTCACGACGTCGTCGCGGCCCGGCCTCAGCGGGGCCGGGTGCCGTCGACCAGGCGCAGGCCCGAGGGGGCCATCGACGCCACGTCGAGACGGGGCAGGTCCACGGTGAAGGCGCTGCGGTGCCCGGGGAAGACGTGCTCGGCCACCAGGACGGGCGTGCCGTCGGCCGCCGACGTGACCCGCTCGCAGACCAGCACCGGCGACCCGGCGGGGATCTCCAGCAGGGCGGCGTCGTCGTCGGAGGCGGCCTGGGCCTCGATCGTCTGGACCGCGCCGCCCAGCTTCAGCGGCAGCAGCTCGAGGAACGACCGCTCCGCCACCTGGGCCCGCGACAGGTCGGCGCCGAGGCGCTCGGGGCACCACACCGTGACCCGGGCGAAGGGCTCGCCGTCGGCCAGGTTCACCCGGGCGACCCGCAGCACCGGACCGGGCCCGAGCACCGCGGCGACCCGCGGCGGGGGGTCGACGAACCGGAAGTCGACGATACGTCGCTCCGACCGCCGCCCATCGGCCTCCAGCTGCTCCTCGATGGTGCCGAGGCGTCCGAGGTGCTGGCGGATCGGCTCGTCGGCCACGAACCAGCCGAACCCCTGCCGGGAGTCGACCAGGCCCTGCTCCCGGAGCTGGTCGAGGGCCTTGCGGACCGTGACCCGGCTGGCCGCGTACCCGGCGGACAGCTCGGCCTCGCTCGGGAGCAGCCGACGGCCCTGCAGGTCGCCGTCGCCGATGCGGGCCCGCAGGTCGTCGGCGATCTCACGGTACCGGATCCGCCGCGGCGGGGGCTCGCTCACGTCAGCCCTCCCCGGCCAGGGCCACGAAGGCGTCGAGGGCGGTGGGGTCGGCCAGGCTGCCCCGGCTCACGGCGGCGTCGACCGGCGTCCCGGTGAGGATCCGCTTCACCGGGACCTCCAGCTTCTTGCCCGACAGGGTGCGGGGCACGGCCGGCACCACCTCGAGCCGGTCGGGGACGTGGCGGGGTGACAGCTCGGAGCGCAGCGCCGCGGCGATCCGGCCCGCCAGCCCGCCGTCGTCGGCGGCGCCCTCGGCCAGGGCGACGAACAGGATCAGCTCCCCGGTGCCCCCGGCGTCGTCCTCCAGGTGCACCACCAGGCTGTCGGCCACCTCCGGCAGGCCCTCGACGACGGTGTAGAAGTCGCTGGTGCCGAGCCGCACGCCGCCCCGGTTGAGGGTGGCGTCGGAACGACCGGTGATGGTGGCGGCCCCGTCGTCGGTGAAGGTGACCCAGTCGCCGTGGCGCCAGACGCCCGGGTAGTCCTCGAAGTAGGCGGCCCGATAGCGGTGCCCGTCGGCGTCACCCCAGAACCCGACCGGCATCGACGGCATGGGCCGGGTGATCACCAGCTCGCCCAGCTCCCCCGGAGCACAGGGCGTGCCATCGGACCGGAACGCCTCGACCGCGCACCCCAGCAGCCGACAACTGATCTCTCCGGCCCGCACCGGCACGAGCGGCGAGGTGCCCAGGAACGCCGTGCACACGTCGGTGCCGCCGCTGATCGACGACACCGGGACGCCGACGGTGTCGTGCACCCAGCGGAACCCCTCGGCCGGCAGCGGCGCACCAGTGGAGCCGACCCAGCGGAGCGCGCCCCGGGGCGGGGTCAGGCCCTCCTTGCGACAGGCCATCAGGAACGGCGCCGACGCCCCGAACACCGTGGTGCCGGTCTCCTCGGCGACATCCCACAGCGTGCGGAGCGAGGGGGAGGCGGGGTCGCCGTCGAAGAGCACGATGGCGGAACCGACCAGCAACCCCGACACCAGGTAGTTCCACATCATCCAGCCCGTGGTGGTGAACCAGAAGAAGCGATCGTTCGGCGTCAGGTCCTGGTGGAGGGCGAGGGTCTTGAGGTGCTCGACGGTGATGCCGCCGTGACCGTGGACGATCGGCTTGGGCAGGCCCGTGGTCCCCGAGCTGAACAGCAGGTACAGGGGGTGGGCGAACGGGACCGGGGCGAAGGTGAGCTCGCCCGGCACCGCGAGCAGCTCGTCCCAGTCGCCGTCGCTGGCCTGGCCCCGTTGGCTGACGTCTCGCCGGGCGGTGTCGTGCAGGTACGGGATGGTCACCACGTGGCGGAGCGTCGGCAGCGCGGCCCGGATCGTCCCGACCTCGGCCCGCCGGTCGATGGCCTTGGCGCCGTAGCGGTAGCCGTCGACGGCCAGCAGCACCGTGGGCTCGACCTGGGCGAAGCGGTCGATCACGGAACGGGTCCCGAACTCGGGGGCGCAGCTCGACCAGACGGCACCGAGCGAGGCCGTGGCCAAGAAGGCGACCAGGGTCTCCGGGATCGTCGGGGCGTAGGCGACGACCCGGTCGCCGGGGCCGACCCCGAGCCGGCGCAGCCCGGCCGCGCACCGGGCGACCTGCGCCGCCAGCTCGCCCCAGGTCAGCTCGACCGGGCCCCGGGTCTGGCTGCGGGCCACCACGGCGACGGCGTCGGGCCGGTCCGACGCCGCGGCCAGGGCGTGCTCGGCGTAGTTGAGCGTCCCACCCGGGAACCACGTCGCGCCGGGCATGACGGCGTCGGCGAGCGCCGCGATGGGACGGTCGTGCCAGCGCACGCCGAGGTCGTCGCTCACGGCGGACCAGAAGCCGTCGAGGTCGGTGACCGACCAGCGGTGGAGGGCCGCGTAGGTCGCGTGGCCGTGGGCGGTGGCGAAGCGACCGGCAGCCGTGGCGCTCCAAGCGTCGGCGGGCGGCTCCCACAGGATCTCGCCCCGGTCGGGCGCGGCGGACGTCATGCCGCCGAACCTACGTCGGTCAGCCGTCGACCGGCGGCGTCACCCCTCCGACGCGTCCGGGGCCTCCGGCGCCGGGGTTGGCTCGGCCCCCGACCGGGCGGTGGTCGGGGGCGGCTCGCCGGCCGTGGTCGGTGGACCGGCCACGGCGGGCGCGTCGATGCCGAAGAGGTGGGCCGACACTGCGACCCGGTCGCCGGCGACCACGACGGCGACGGCGACGTGCCCCCCGACGGGGAGGCCGGCGGTCGAGGCGCGCAGGCCCCTCGCGCCGTCGGGGGCCGCGGCCCACACTGCACCGTCGACGACGAGGGCGACGGGGCGGGACCGGCCGGCCGCGACGACGTCACCGTCGGCCCCCTCCGGGCCCGACCACGAGACCGAGGCCGGCTCGAGGGCCGCCAACCGGGCCGCACCGTCGGAGACGAACGCCAGCGCCGCGAGGGGGCTCGCGACCTCGGCGGACAGGGCGACGGCCGGGGCGACCACGGTGACCGGGCCGACCGCGGTGGCGACGGCGGTGGCCGATGCCGTCCCGCGGGCGAACAGGCCGAGGCCGTCGCGCAAGGCCGGGAGGCGACCGGCCAGGCCCCGCCAGTCGAGCACGGCGGCCCGGGCGGTCGGCGCGAGGAGCTCCCAGACCGCACCGACGTCGCCTCGTCGGGTCGCGGCGACGAGGGCCTGGGTGGCCGCAAGCGGCTCGACCGGGGCCCCGGGTGCCGCGGCGCCGGCTCCCGCGGCCAGCTCGGCTCGGTCGACGGTGAAGCCGACGGGGTCGCGGGGATCACCGTCGAAGGCGACGACCATGGCCGGCCCGGCGGCACCGGGGTCGAGCCGGACCTCGACCGGGGCCCCGGGCGCGGGGGCCACGCCGATGCCCCGCCAGCCCCGCCGGTCCCGGACACCCACGACACCCGGCGACCCGGTGGCGGTGACCGACACCGTGGCCCCGGTGACGGTGCTCGGGGCGTCGAGGCTCACCGGACCTCGCGCCGCGGTGACCGACCACGGTGCCCCTCGGACGGTGCCGTCGGGGACGGCGCGGGTGAGGCTCACGACGCTGACCCGGTCGCCGGCCCGCACCTCGACGGTGGCGTCGGTGCCCCGCTCGTCGACGGTGCCGACGGTCGGGTCGGTCAGCCCGACGACCTCGCGGGCGAACTGGAGGGCCGTGGTGGCGGCGTCGACGAACCGCCCATCGCCACGGTCGCGGTGCTGACGGGCCTCGTCCCAGCTGGCGTAGGGCCACAGGCCCCGGTACGGCTCGGTGGGCGGGCGGGGCCGCTCGGCCGTGGAGGCGCCGCCGTCGGGGTCGCCGGAGCCGGACCGGCCCGGCGTGCTCCCGCTCCTCGGGGGCCCGGTCGTCCCCGTGGTGCCCGGCCCCGTCGCCCGGTCCGGCCAGGCCCCCGCGACGTCG
>CAYQGF010000185.1:0-897 GCA_964416885.1 uncultured Iamiaceae bacterium | reverse complement strand
CGGGCCGCGGCGCCGCTGCCCTCGGTGCCGCTGTCGTCCACGTCGGCGTCCCCGGCTCCGGAGCGGGGGCGGGCCTCGTCCCGCGCACCGCCGTCGGGCGGCCCGGCGAGCCGGGACCCCAGGGTGACGCCCGTCGTGTAGACGCCCGCCACGGCGCCGCCGAGGGCCAGGACGGTGAGCACGGCGACCAGGGCCGCAGCCCGAGGCGACCGGCGCGGGGGCCGCGGCCGGTCCCCGAGGGGGACGAGGGAGCGGCGACGGGGGGTGGCGGGCATCGGCGGGCCGGGACTCGGGGGCGTCCCGAATGTGACGGAACCGTGACGGTTCCGTCACGCACCCTTCCCCGCCGGCGCCCCGCCGACGCCGTGACGTCAGTCACTCACTGCCTCCCACCCCCGAACTTTGAGCGGAAAAGACCGCCCACCGGAAGAAACCACTCAAAGTTCAGCCGAATGAGGCCGCGACCGGCCCGCGACGATCGGCCGGGCGGCGGTCAGTCCGAGCCCGGGCGGCGGACGGACTCGTCGGTGTCGGCGGTGGCGGCGCCGGCCGGGAGGGCCCGAGCGATCTCCTCGGGGGTCGGCTCGCGGTCCTCGCGGGCCTCGGCCGGCAGCAGGGCGACGATCGCCTCCATGATCCGGCGGGTGTCGGCGTCGGCGCTGCGGTACTTGAGCTCGACCGGCTCCCCCACCCGCACCCGCACCGTCGGCGGGTCGGTGACCTTGGTCAGGTCGGGCACCCGGGCGCTGCGGGGCCACACCTTCTCGGTGCCCCACAGCCCGACCGGGACGACCGGGGCCTTGGTCATGGCGGCCAGCCGGGCCGCGCCCCAGCGCCCCTTCAGCTCGGGGTCGAAGAAGGCCCGCCCCCGGGGGATCGTGCCCTGCGGCATGATCG
>CAYQGF010000184.1:0-7456 GCA_964416885.1 uncultured Iamiaceae bacterium | reverse complement strand
TGGCGTGGTCGAGGCTGGCCATCATCACGTCGTTCTCGACGAACGACCGCCCGTGGGGGAACAGGGTGGTGTCGAGCAGCGTCATGTCCGACGCGTAGGTCATCACGCAGGCGTGGAGGACGGGGTCGTCGGGCAACGTGCCGTCAGCCCTCATCCAGACCCGGTTGCGGGGCGGGAGGGGCTCGCGCCGCGCCGTGGGGAGGCTGTCGACGTAGCGCATGTCGATCGGCCGGGGCCGGGCCAGCCAGCGTCGCCCCTCCTCGGTGCGGCCCATGACCGGCTCCCAGCGGGTCGCGAAGTCCGGAAGGGCCTCGGGCTCGGGGAGGCCCTCGGGCATCGGGGCGCCGTGGTCGTAGCCGTCCTCGGTGACGTGGAACGACGCCGACAGGTTGAAGATCGGCTTGCCGTGCTGGATGGCGACGACCCGGCGGGTGGTGAACGAGCGGCCGTCGCGGATGCGGTCGACCTCGTAGAGGATCGGCACGGACGGGTCGCCCGGCCGGAGGAAGTAGGCGTGGAGGGAGTGGACCCGACGGTCGGCGTCGACGGTGCGGGCCGCGGCAACGAGCGCCTGGCCGGCCACCTGGCCGCCGAAGACCCGCTGCACGTCCTCGTCGGGGCTGGTGCCCCGGAAGATGTTGACCTCGATCGGCTCCAGGTCGAGGGTCCCGACGAGGTCGTCCACGGCCTCCTGCTGCACGGCGCCATCCTTGCAGGCCGTCCGGTGTCCGGCCCGGGTACGGTCCCGGCTCATGCCCGATGCCCCCACCTTCCCCGCCGGTTTCGTCTGGGGCACCGCCACCGCCGCCCACCAGATCGAGGGTGGGAACTGGGCCAACGACTGGTGGCGGTTCGAGCACGCTCCGGGCTCCGGGGTGGCCGAGCCGAGCGGCGACGCCTGCGACTCGTGGCACCGCTGGGAGGTCGACGCCGACCTGGTCGCCTCCCTGGGGCTGGGCTCGTACCGGTTCTCGATCGAGTGGAGCCGCATCCAGCCCGAGGAGGGGATGTGGTCCACCGCGGCCCTCGACCACTACGCCCGCCTGTGCGACGGCCTGATCGCCCGAGGCCTCGATCCGGTCGTGACCTTCCACCACTTCACGACGCCGCGGTGGCTGGCCGACCGGGGCGGCTGGGAGGACGACGCCACCGTCGACCACTTCGTCGAGTTCTGCTCCCGGGCCGCCACGCACCTCGGGGCCGACCGGGTCGCCCGGGCCTGCACCATCAACGAGCCCAACGTCGTCGGCATCCTCGGCTACCTGTTGGGCACGTTCCCACCGGGCGTGTCGGACTTCGGGCGGGCCGACGCCGTGCTCGATCGCTTCGTCGTCGCCCACCGCCGGTCGGTGGAGGCCCTGCGGGCGGTGCTCGGCGCCACCCCGGTCGGGCTGACCCTGGCCATGGCCGACTGGGAGGCCGTCGGCGCCACGCCCGACGAGCTGGCCCGCGCCCAGCGCCACGTCGACCGGGGCCGGGAGGCGATGGAAGACCGCTTCCTCGCCGCGGTCGAGGGCGACGACTTCCTCGGCGTCCAGGCCTACTCCCGCCAGCGGTTCGGCCCCGACGGGATGATCGGCCCGGCCGAGGATGTCGAGACCCTCGTCATGGGCTACGAGTACTGGCCCCAGGCGCTGGAGGCGAGCCTTCGTCACGCCTGCGAGCGCACCGGGGGGCGGGTGCCGCTGCTGGTCACCGAGAACGGCATCGCCACCGAGGACGACGCCCAGCGCGTCCGCTACGTCCACGACGCCCTGGTCGGGGTGCAGCGGTGCCTGGCCGACGGCATCGACGTCCGCGGCTACACGTACTGGAGCCTGCTCGACAACTTCGAGTGGGCCGAGGGCTACGCGCCCCGCTTCGGCCTGGTCGAGGTCGACCGCACCACCTTCGGTCGGCGCCCCAAGCCGTCGGCCGACTGGTTGGCGTCGGTGGCGCGGGCCAATGCCCTGCTCCCGCCGCCGGCGTGACGGCGCGGCCCGTCGTCGTGGCGACCCCGCCTGGCTTCGGAGCCGGAAGGGGCGCCGCTAACCTCCTTCCCTTGTGATCCTGACCCCCCGAGGCCTGCTGGAGCACAGCCGCACCGAGGCCGGGCGGCGGATGATCCGCTATGCGTCGACGTCGTTGATGATGGTCGCGCTGACCCAGGTGTTGATCGTCGTTTTCTACCGGGGCTTCCACTGGAAGGAGGTCCCGTCGAACCTGGCCGCGACGATGCTGACCTCGATCCCCGCCTACACGCTCAACAAGTACTGGGTCTGGGGCAAGAAGGGGCGGCCCCACATGCGCCGCGAGGTGATCCCGTTCTGGGTGTTCACCGTGGCCGGATGGGCGTTGTCGACCGGGATGGTCGCCCTGGCCAGCGGCATCGGCGACCCCCACTCGCTGCTGCGCACCCTCGCGGTGATGGTCTCCAGCGTCGCCGGCTTCGGCATCCTCTGGGTGCTCAAGTACCTGTTCCTCGACAAGATCATGTTCGGCACCGACCACCACACGCCGTACGACGAGGACTACGAGCGCGAGGAAGCGGTCGTCGAGGCCCGCGCCGCGGCCACCGAGATCTGAGCTCGCCGTCCCCGTGCCCGCCGCTCCCTCGTCGCTGCCCGCCGACCTCCGGGCGGCCGCCCTCGCGGCCCGGGGCTTCATGCCGCCCGACGAGGGCGACGCCCTGCACGCCGCCGCGGCCGAGGCCGGGGCCGCGGTGCCCGGGGCGCCGTTCCTGGAGGTCGGGTCGTACTGTGGGCGCTCGACGATCTGGCTCGGCGCCGCGGCCCGGGCGTGTGGCACCGTCCTGCTGGCGGTCGACCACCACCGCGGCTCGGAGGAGAACCAGGCCGGCTGGGAGCACCACGAGCCCGACCTGGTCGACCCCCGCACCGGGCGCATGGACACCCTGCCGGTGTTCCGCCGCACGGTCCACGACGCCGGCCTGGAGGACGTGGTCGTCGCCCTGGTCGGGCCGAGCCCCACCGTCGCCTCGGTGTGGACCACGCCGCTGGCGTTCCTGTTCATCGACGGCGGCCACGGGGTCGAGCCGGCCCGGGCCGACTACGCCGGCTGGACGCCGCACGTCGCCCCCGGTGGCACCCTCGCCATCCACGACGTGTTCCCGGACCCGGCCGACGGCGGTCGCCCGCCCTACGAGGAGATCTACCTCCCGGCCCTCGCCAGCGGCCGCTTCACCGAGCGCTCCGCCACCGGCAGCCTCCGCATCCTCACCCGGGTGCGCTGACCGCCAACTTCGTACGGAACCCCGCAGCATGATGCGGAGTCCGTACGAAGTTCGACGGTCGAGCGCGCCGGACGCTCAGATCGAGCGGCCGGCGGCCTCCCAGTACTCGTCCTTGAGCAGGCGCTTGTAGAGCTTGCCGGTGGGGTGGCGGGGCAGCTCGTCGCGGAAGTCGACCGAGCGGGGGCACTTCACGTCGGCCAGCCGCTCCCGGCAGTAGGCGATCAGCTCCCTCTCGGTCTCCGGGGTGGCGTCGGCCGCGTCGATCAGCTGGACGACGGCCTTGACCTCCTCGCCGAAGTCGTCGTTGGGGACGCCGAAGACGGCCACGTCGGCCACCTTGGGGTGGAGGGCCAGGGTGTTCTCGGCCTCCTGCGGGTAGACGTTCACCCCACCGGTGATGATCATGTACGCCTTGCGGTCGGTCAGGTAGAGGAAGCCGTCCTCGTCGAGCCGGCCCACGTCGCCGAGGGTGGTCCAGCCCTTGGGGTGCCGGGACGCCGCCGTCTTCTCCGGGTCGTTGTGGTACTCGAAGGTCGTCTCGCCCTCGAACCAGATCGTCCCGGGCTCGCCGACGGGGACCTCCTCGCCGTCGTCGTCGCAGATGTGCAGCGAGCCGAGCAGGTTCTGCCCGACCGTGCCGGGGTGGGCCAGCCAGCCCTCGCTGTTGCAGTAGACGAAGCCGTTGCCCTCGGTGCCGGCGTAGTACTCGTGCACGACCGGGCCGAACCAGTCGATGATCCGCTTCTTGACCTCGACGGGGCAGGGGGCGGCGGCGTGCACCATCATCTGCATCGAACCGACGTCGTGGGCGGCGCGCTCCTCGTCGCTGAGCTTGAGCATGCGGATGAACATGGTCGGCACCCACTGGCTGTGGGTCACCTGGTACTCCTCGATCAGCCGCAGCGCCTCGGCCGGGTCGAAGTGCTCCATCACCACCGCGGTGCCGCCGAAGCGGTGCACGGCCATGGTGAACCGCAGCGGGGCGGCGTGGTACAGCGGCGCCGGGTTCAGGTACACCATCTCGTCGGAGTAGCCGAACAGCAGGGCGCCGAGCATCGGCACGCCGGCCTTGGCCCCCTCGCCCAGCGGCGTCGGCGGCAGCGGCGGGATCACGCCCTTGGGCTTGCCGGTGGTGCCCGAGCTGTAGAGCATGTCGGCGCCCTCCAGCCGGTCCGCCGCGGGGGTCGGGTCGGCCGCGGCCAGGGCGTCCTCGTAGGACGTGAAGCCGTCGACGACGCCGTCGATCATCAGCCGGGTGGTGACCTGCGGGGTGTCGGCGATGGTGGCCGCCGCCCCCTCGGCCAGGGCGTGGCTGGCGATGAAGACCTTGGCCCCGCAGTCGTCGACGATGTAGCTCAGCTCGCCGGGGGTGAGCCGGGTGGACGTGGCGGTGTAGTACACGCCGGCGTAGTGGCAGCCCCAGGCCACCTCCAGGAAGCGGACCTGGTTCTCGATGCAGAACGCCACGTGGTCGCCGTGCTCCACCCCGAGGGACCGGAGCAGGTTCGCCAGCCGGGTGGCCCGCTCGTCGAGCTCGGCGTAGGTCAGGGTGGCGCCGCTGCCGGCCATGATCACGGCCGGCTTGTCGGCGAGGGTCTGGGCGAAGGTCCCGGGGAACGACATCACCCGAACCTAGGCGGACCGGCGTCGGCCGTGCCCATGGGGCCCGGCCGACGCCGGGGGCCCGGACCTAGAGGACGTGGCGTTCGAGCCAGGTGGCGACGCCGTCCTCGGCGTTGGTGCCGGTGACGTCGTCGGCGGCGGCGATGACGCTCGGGTGGGCGTCGGCCATGGCCACCCCGGTGCCGGCCCAGGCGAGCATCGGGAGGTCGTTGCGGGCATCCCCGAAGGCCACCACGTGCTCGGCGCCGATGCCCTGGTCCCCCGCGAGCAGGGCCAGCGTGGTCGCCTTGTCGACCCCGGGGGCCGAGACCTCGATCAGCTGGAGCCCGCCGCTGGCGGTGACGACCGCGATGTCGCCGATGGCCTCGGTGGCGGCGTCGATGAAGGCGTCGCCCCGTTGGCCCGGCACCTTCATCAGGACCTTGGCCGCGGGTCGGCGCACGATGTCCTCGGCCCGCCCGACCTGCGGGGCGGCCAGCGCGGCCGGGATGGTGGCGGCCCAGGGCGCCTCCATCGCCACCCCGTCGGGAAACTCGACGGCGAAGATCCCGTCGGGGTACAGGGCGCGCAGACGGCTCACGACCTCGGCGGAGATGTCCGGGGCCAGCACCCGCTCCATGACGACGTCCCCGGTGCCGAGGTCGACGACGACGGCGCCGTTGGAGCAGACGGCCACCCCGGGCCCGAGGTCGACGGCGTGGACCCAGCGCGGCGGGCGCCCGGTGACCGCCACGACCTCGATGCGCTTGTCGCGCACTTGGTCGAGCACGCCCCGGGTGTGGTTGCTGATCGACCCCAGGTCGACATCGTCGCCGGCGTCACGGCCTCGCCGGGCCGGCAGCAGCAGCGTGCCGTCGAGGTCCGACGCCACCAGGCCGACGTCGTGGGGCATCGCCGTCAGGCCGGGACGGGGATCAGCGCGGGCAGGAGCGCGTCGTGATCGGTGAACAGGCGCGAGGCCGCCGAGGACCCGCCGAGGGCGTCGGCCGCCAGCACCACGGTGGCCGCGGTGTAGGTCGACTGCTCGCCGCCGGGGAAGTGGTCCTCCTGCGGGTACACGGTGCCGGTCCAGTAGCGGCCGGTGGGCTCCCGGTACTGCTGGGCCCACTCGAACAGGGTCGTGGCCGTCTCCACCTCGCCGACGGCCAGGTGGGCCATGCAGCACTCCAGGGTCTCGGCCACCGTCACCCACGGCCGGTCCGACACGCAGCGCACGCCCCGGCCCTCCATCACGAACGTCGAGTACCGCTTGGCCAGCCGCTCCCGGCCGGCGTCACCGAGGAGGGCGCCGCCGAGCACCGGGTAGTACCAGTCCATGGCCCAGCGATGCTTGGGGGCGAAGGCGTCGGGCTCGGTGCGGATGACGTGGGCCAGCCGGCTGGCGGCGGGGAGCCACGGCCGCTCGTGGCCGAGGAGCTCGGCGACGGCGGTGGCGCAGCGGAGGCTGTGGCAGATGCTCGACGACCCGGTGAGGAGGGCGAAGCTCCACGGCGTGCCGTCGGCGTGACGGGCCCAGAGGACCTCGCCCCGCTCGGTCTGGAGCTCGAGCACGAAGCCCATGGCGGCGTCGACGACCGGCCACATCGTCTCCACGAAGCCCCGGTCGCCGGTCAGCAGCCAGTGGTGCCACACGCCGGCGGCCACGTAGGCGATGACGTTGGCGTCGAGCTTGTCCTGCTCGACCGAGTCCTCCAGGTAGTACTGGTGCCACGAGCCGTCGGGGCGTTGGAGGTCGACCAGCCACTGGTAGGCCCGCTCGGCCTCGACGATGCGGTCGCCCAGGGCGAGCGCCATCGCCGCCTCGACGTGGTTCCACGGGTCGGCGTGGCCGCCGGGGAACCACGGGACCATGCCGTTGGGCAGTTGCCACTCGGCGATGGCGTCGACGGTCTCCTGGACCTGGGCGCTGGTCAGCAGGCCCTCGACCTCAGGCGCCGGCATCGACCAGCTCCTGGGGGGTGGCGTCGGTGGCCACGGTCATGGGCTTGCGGGCGTAGACGACCAGGCTCTTGCCGAGCACCGGGTTGAGGGCCTTCTCGGTCCAACGGGTCAGCTTCGGGGCCTTGGTGATGTCCCACACGAGGAGCTGGTGGTAGGCCTTCACCAGGGGGTGGTCGTCGTTGGTCGGCCCGACGGCGCACTTCAGCCACCAGTACGGCGAGTGCAGGGCGTGGGCGTGGTGGCTGGCGCCGGGCCGGAAGCCGGCGGCGCGCATCTTGGCCCGCAGCTCGGGCTCGCCGAAGATCCGCACGTGGCCGCCCTCGACGAAGGGGGCGTGGTACTCCTCCGACAGCGCCCAGCACACCTTCTCGGGGAACCAGGTCGGCACCGTGGCGGCCAGCCGTCCGCCCGGCTTGAGGATGCGGAACAGCTCCCGCAGGGCGGCCTCGTCGTTGGGGATGTGCTCCAGGACCTCGGAGCAGATGATCCGGTCGAAGGTGCCGTCGGGGAACGGCAGCCGCGTCCCGTCGCCGTTGACGGCGCACCCCAGGGCGTCGTCGCCCTGGCCGGCCTCGCCGGCGACCTTCATCGCCGCGAACAGGTCCCGCACCTCGGGCAGCTCGCCGAAGCCGTAGTCGAGGGCGACGACGCGGGCGCCGC
>CAYQGF010000183.1:0-7472 GCA_964416885.1 uncultured Iamiaceae bacterium | reverse complement strand
GCCGCGGCCTCCTGGAGGTGGTACGAGCAGATGTTGGAGGCGTTCCACTTGGGGACCTCCTCCAGGCAGTACTCGTACATCTCGGCGATGATCCGGAGGCTGTCGGCCGGCGGGAAGATGTAGGTCCCCCGGGCCAGGTACTCCTTGATCAGGTCGTTCTGGGTGGTGCCGGTGAGCTTGGCGATGTCGACGCCCCGCTCCCGGGCCACGGCGATGTAGAGGGAGAGCAGCCACATGGCCGTGCCGTTGATCGTCATCGAGGTGTTCATCTCCTCGATGGGGATCTCGTCGAACAGGACGTGCATGTCCTCGATCGAGTTGATCGGCACGCCGACCTTGCCGACCTCGGGCCGGGCGATCGGGTCGTCGGAGTCGTAGCCGCACTGGGTCGGCAGGTCGAAGGCGATCGACAGCCCGGTCTGCCCGGCGGCCAGGTTCTGCCGGTACAGGGCGTTGGACGCCTTGGGGCTGGAGTGGCCCGAGTAGGTGCGGATGATCCACGGCCGGTCACGGGTGGGCTCGCCCTCGGCGTCGTACAGCTCGTGGGCCTGGCGCTCCTCGGTCATACGGGAAGGCTATGCGTGGGGCAGGATCACCTCCATGTCCTGGACCTTCGACTCGAATCAAGCGCAGTCTCGGCGGAGCCGAGCCCGTTAGGGCGGTGGGTGGGGTGGCTGGACGTCACCGGGTGCTGGCGCGGCTGCGGGAGGTGTGCCTGGCCCTGCCGGAGACCAGCGAGCGGCTGAGCCACGGTTCGCCCACCTTCTTCGTCGGTGCGAAGAAGACGCCAGGGCCCGAGCGGCCCGTCGGCGACGAAGGAGCCGACACGAGCGGGCCAGCACAGTTCGCTGGCTCCGAGCCGCCAGGCGAGGAAGCGGGCTCGCAACCGACGTGGACCGGCGGGAAGACGTTTTGCATGTACCTCGACGACCATCACGGGGACGGGATCCTCGGGATCTGGTGCGCGGCGCCGGCCGGGGTGCAGGAGGGGCTGGTCGCCACCGAGCCGGAACGGTTCTTCCGGCCGCCGTACGTCGGGCACCGGGGCTGGCTCGGCGTGCGGCTCGACCACGACGTCGACTGGGACGAGGTGGCGGCCATCGTCGAGGACGCCTACTGCTGCGTGGCCCCCAAGACGTTGGTGCGGCAGGTCCGGCCGGCCGCACCTTCGTAGGCCCGGGCCATTCAGCCGACGCCCTGGTCGCCCGCCCCGGCCTCTCGTGACGGGAGCGGGTCGGATCCACGAGACCCGCCCCCGTCACGGAGGTACACGGTGCGCAGTGCGACCCGGATCCACGAGGGTCGCCCTGCTGTTGGGGACGGCGCCCGCCCTCTTCCTGCGGGCGCCGGACCACATGATAAGCATGCCTAACAATCGAATGCAAGGCCCCTAGGCAGATTCTTCCGGGGCCGGGTCAGAAGCGGCCCAGACGGCCGGAGTGGAAGTCGTCGAAGGCCTGCTGGAGCTCGGCCCTGGTGTTCATCACGAACGGCCCCATCCAGGCGACCGGCTCGCCGATCGGGCGCCCGCCGAGCAGCAGGACCTCCAGGGCATCGGTGCGGCTGTCCTGGGTGGGCGCGGCGCCCACGGCGACCGAACCGGCCCCGCTCGGCGTGCCCGGGCGGTCGAACACCACCGTCTGGCCGGCGTGGACCGGGCGACGGTCGGGGCCGACGTCGCCGTCGCCGGCGAGCACGTAGGCCAGGGCGTTGAACCCCTCGGGCCAGGGCAGCGCCAGCTCGGCGCCGGGGGCGACGGTGGCGTGCACCATCGCCATCGGGGTGTGGGTCGAGCCCGGCCCCCGCTGCCCGGCCACGCCGCCGGCGATCACCCGCACCAGGGCGCCGGCGTCGGGCGTGGTCGCCAGGGCGACCTCGCCGGAGCGGAGGTCCTGGTAGCGGGGCGTCGCCATCTTCTGGCCGCTCGGCAGGTTCACCCACAGCTGGATGCCGTGGAACAGCCCGCCGCTGGCGACCAGGGCCTCGGGCGGGCGCTCGACGTGGAGGAGGCCGGAGCCGGCGGTCATCCACTGGGTGTCGCCGTTGCTGATCACGCCCCCACCACCGTGGGAGTCCTGGTGCTCGAAGGTCCCGTCGATCATGTAGGTGACGGTCTCGAAGCCCCGGTGCGGGTGCCACGAGGTGCCCTTGGGCTCGCCCGGGGCGTACTCCACCTCACCCATCTGGTCCATGTGCACGAAGGGGTCGAGGTCGGCCAGGTCGATGCCGGCGAAGGCCCGGTGGACGGGGAAGCCCTCGCCCTCGTAGCCCTTCGGGGCGGTGGTGACCGAGCGGACGGCGCGGGAGTGGGCCCGGTCGGCGGCGGGGATGCGGTCGAGGGTGGTGAGGTCGTCGACGGTCGTGGCGGGCATCAGGGCCTCCTCCATGATAGTTGCATGGACAACTAACTGGTGGGGGTGCCGTGGTATTCCCTCGGGCGCTGGACCACGGTCGGGTCGGTCCGGCCCCGCAGCATGACGGTGTCCTCCGGCGTCCAGCGAGCCGCCTCGGCCGGCGCCGCCCGGTCGACCGCGGCCCCCGACGCGACCAGCCCCCCGGGCACCCGCTTGGCCAGCTCGGTGAGCCGCGCCGCCTCGTTCACCGGGTCGCCGATCACCGTGTACTCGAAGCGGTCCTCGGCCCCGATGTAGCCGGCGACGGCCCGGCCGGCGGCGACCCCGATGCCGGCCCGGCAGTCCGGGACGTCGCGCCCGAGGCGGGCGGCCAGCTCCCGGCCCGTGGCCAGGGCCGCGCCGGCCGGGTCGTCGATCGCCCGGGGCGCGCCGAACACGGCGAGCGCGGCATCGCCCTGGAACTTGTTCACCCACCCGTCGTGGGCCGCGACCGCGTCGACGACGACCGCGAAGAACCGGTTGAGCAGGTCGACCACGACGTCGGGCGGGTTCTCGGCCGCCAGCCGGGTCGACTCGACCAGGTCGACGAACAGGACCGCGACCTCCACCGGCCCCCCGCCGAGGGCGGGCGCGTGGTCGAGGGCATCGGCGGCCACCTCGGCCCCGACGTGCCGGCCGAACAGGTCCCGGATCCGCTCGCGCTCGCGCAGCCCGTCGACCATCCGGTTGAACCCGTCCTGGAGCAACCCCACCTCGCTCCCGTCGTACACCGGGATCTCGACGTCGAGGTGGCCCTCCGTCACCCGTTCCAGGCCGTGGCGCACCGACCGGACCGGGTCCGACACGGCGCGGGCACCGAGGTAGGTCGTCCAGAGCCCGACGGCCAGCGCGGTGCCGCCGAGAGCGATCATCGTCACGGCCAACGACAGGCGGGACGTCTCGGGCTCGGCCGCCCCGAAGATGCCGGCGATCACCAACCCGAGCACGGGGACACCCGTGCCGAGCGCCCAGGCCAGCACCTGCCGGGCGGTCACGCCGGGGAGACGAGGCCGGTCGAGCAGGCCCTCCGACAGGGCCCGAGCGGCCACCGGCCGGAACATCCGCTCGGTCGTCAGGTAGGTGATCGCACACGTGGTGAGGCCACCGAGCACGGTCGGGAGGGCCACGCGGGAGATCAGACGGGGCGTGATGAACCCGTTGACCAGGCCGAACACCGCGGCCGAGACCAGCCAGAGCCGGACCTGGACGCGGAACAGGCGCAGCGGCGCCCGGAGCACGGCGAGCTCCTCCTGCTCGGTCGGGGGCCGGCCGTCGAGCAGCCAGGCCAGTGCCGGCCGCATCGTCCGGTGCCCCCACCACGCTCCGAGCGCGATGGCCAGCGGCGCCCAGAGCCCGAGGAGGACCAGGTTGATGACGATGGCGTGGCGCTCGTCGGGGATCGGGCTCGCCGGCAGCACCCAGACGGTGAAGGCGAACACCGCCACCACGCCGAGCAGGTTGGTGCCGGCCACCGACAGGGCGACGCCGGTCGAGACCCGTCGCACCAACCGCCGGTCGTGGTCCCGGTCGGGGTCGCCCATCCCCCCAGCCTGGCAGCCGGCGCCCCTCTGGGTGGGCCGGGCGCCCCGGGCCGGTGCTACCGTCGCCCGCCGTGCAGGTCACCGTCAGGGGTGGCCCCGAGGGGTCGGTCACGCTGGGGGTGGAGGCCGGTTCCGGGCGCCACGAGGTCGTCTTCCGCGTCCCCGCCGAGGTCGCCGGTGCCCCGGTCGACGTCGAGCAGGCGGCCGCCGACGCCGCGGTCGCCCTCTGCCTGCTCCCGGCCATGCAGGCGAGCGAGGACCTGGCGGTGGCCGGTCCGGTCTCGCCCCGCCTGCTCACCGGGGCGGCCCAGGTCGCCGACGTGTTCTGTGCCTGGGACCATGCCCTGCACCCGACCGACCGCTACTACCAGCCGATCGCCGTCCGGGGTGACCGCGTGGTCGAGGCCGGGACGCCCCCGGGCCGGGGGACGGCCGCCTTCTTCACCGGCGGCGTCGACTCCTTCCACACCGCCGTCGAGCACCGCGACGAGCTCGACGCTCTCGTGTACGTGCACGGCTTCGACGTCGCCCTCGCCGACACCGCGTTGCGGTCCGAGGTCGCGGGCCGCCTGCGCGAGTCGGCCGCCGCCCTCGGGTTGCCGCTGATCGAGGTCGAGACCGACCTCCGGACATCGGGCCTCGTGGCCGCCGTGCCCTGGCCGGACCACCACGGCGCCGCGCTGGCGGCCGTGGCCCACCTCCTGGCCTCCCGCTTCGACCGGGTCCTCGTCCCGGCGACCCACACCTACGCCCGGCTGGAGGGGCTGGGCTCGCATCCGCTGCTCGACCCGCTGTGGTCGTCGGAGGCGGTGCGGATCGAGCACGTCGGGGCCGGAGCGACGCGGGTGGCGAAGCTGCGGCGCATCGTCGAGGAACCGGCGGCCACCGCCCACCTGCGGGTGTGCTGGGAGAACCCGGGCGGCGCCTACAACTGTGGGCGGTGCGAGAAGTGCGTCCGCACCGGGGTGGCGGTCCGCATCGCCGGGGTCGAGGGCCGCTTCCCGTCGATCCCGCAGCCGTCGTTGCGGACCGTGGCCGGCGCCCTCCCGACCGGGCGGGGGAGCAACTGGCACGATCTCCGGGCCGACCTCCTCGCCGCCGACGGCTCGCCCCGTCTGCGGGCCGCCATCGACGTCGCCCTGGCCCGCCACCAGGTCGCCCGCTGGCGCGCCTCGCCCCTGTGGTCCCGATGACCGGCGGGGCCGCCCGAGGGCGGTGGTCGCCCTGACCGGGGCGGCGGAGACGGTCCGCCGGGACGGCTACGTCGTGGTCGACGGGGTGCTGGCGGCCGACGAGGTCGGCCGAGCCATGGCGGCCCTCGACGCCACCTTCGCCGCCGAGGACGACATCGCCGCGGCGCGGGGATGGCTGACGGCCACCCATCGGGTCGCCTACTGCCTCCCGGTCAAGGACCCGGTGTTCCTCGCCCTGTGCACCCACCCGGGCCTGGTCTCGGTCGCCCGCCAGGTCCTGGGCGACGATCTCGTGGTCGCCAGCTTCAACGGCATCGACCTGCCGGCCGGCAGCCTCGGCCAGGACCTGCACCGCGACCATCCCGTCCCCACGCCGGGGACGACGCTGTACCTCCACGTGGTCGTGGCCCTCGACCCCTTCACCGAGGCCAACGGGGCCACCGTCGTCGTGCCCGGCAGCCACCGGGGTGCCGGTGCGGCCCGGGCCGCGGCCGAACAGGACGTCCCCGCGGTCGCCGTGCCGGTGGCCGCCGGTGGGGCGGTCGTCTTCGACGGTGCGCTCGTCCACGCGGCCGGGGCCAACCGCACGGCTCGGACCGACCCCGCCGGAGGCCGGCGGCGGGCGCTCCACGTCTTCTACTCCCGGCCCTGGGTCCAGCCCCACTGGGACTTCCCGGCCAGCCTGGGCCCCGAGGCGGCGGCCGGGCTCTCCGAGGAGCAACGGAGGCTCCTCGGCTTCACCGCCCACCCCCGGCGCTGGGTCGCCGACCGGCGCCAGGTGGAGCGCTGACCGACCGGCCCCCGGGTGGTCGCGGGGTCAGCCCTCGCCCGCGAGGAGTGCGGTGCCCGGGTCGTCGTCGGCCGGCCCGACCGCGCCGAGGAGGCGCGCCGGGGCCGGACGCGCCGCCCCGGCCCGGTCGAGCTCGGCCCGCAGGACGGTGGCCGCCCGGCGGACCTCGGCCGGGGCCGGAGGGGTGACCACGTGGCCGGCCGCGGCGTAGCGGTCGAGCCGGTCGAGCTCGCCGAGGGCGAAGCCGATCCGTCGGGTCGTGGCCCGCCACCGCCAGCCCGGCCGGCGCAGCGCCGGGGCCGACGTGGTACGGACCTCGGGGTGCAGGGCCGCCATCGTGGCCGCGCACCGTCGGGCGGCCAGCGGCCATGACACCAGGGTGAGCGACCGCACGTCGACCCGGGCGGCCAGGGCGGCGACGCCGAGCTCCACGTTCTCGCCCGTGTGGCGAGCAAGGTGTTCCTGGACGATGCGGTCGGCCGGCACGCCCCGGGCCACCAGGGCCGTGGCCATGACCTCGGCCTCCGAGGGACCGTTGCCGGCGGTCGGCCCACCGGTCACCACGACCAGTGGGGCCACGCCGAGGTGGAACAGGGCGGCGGCGCGGTCGGGGACGCGCGGGAAGCGGCTGCCGAAGCAGAAGAGGGCGTCGCTGGCCGTCAGCCGGTCCTCGGGGACGAGGTGCTCCCAGGCCGTGGCGAAGGCCCGGGCGGCCCAAGGGGACGTGGCGCGACGTCGCTCCTGCTCACCCCGCTCCATCACCCCGTCCTCCGTCACCGGTCGTGTGTCGGCGAGACGGTACCCGGGGCCGCGCCGACCCGTCAGACCAGGGGGCGGGCGTCGGCCGGCGCCGGCGGCCCGAGTACGTCGGGGTGGAGGACCGCGGCGAGCACCTCGGCGGCCTGGACCGCGACCGGCGTGCAGCGCGACAGCAGCCGGGTGGCGTCGACCGCCCAGGCCCGACCCTCGGCCACGGCGCGCAGCCGGGCGGCCTCGGGCCGCCGGAGCAGGGCCCGGCCCTCGGCCACGGCGGCGTCGAGGGCGTACCCGCAGGGCAGGAACACCAGCACGTCGGGGTCGGCGGCGGCGACCTCCTCCCACGTCACCCGGCGGGACGGCGCACCGGCGGTGCCGAGGGCATCGACCCCTCCGGCGACGGCCAGGACCTCGGGCACCTGGTGGCCGGCGACGTACGGCGGGTCGGCCCACTCCAGCAGCAGCACGGTGGGCCGGGGGAGGCCGACGACCCGCGCCCGGACGACGGCGAGGCCCTCGTCCAGGGCGGCGATGGCGGCCGCGGCCTCGACCGGGCCGTCCCCACCGAGGGCCTCGCCGACCCGGCGGAGGTCGGCCCGCAGGCCCTCCAGGTCGACCGCACCCAGCCGGACGACCTCGGTGCCCGGTGGGACCTCGCACGCGGCCTGGTCGCCGGTCACGGCGCAGACGTCGCAGGTGTCCTGGGCGACCACGACCTCGGGTGCGAGCCGGTGGAGCAGCGTCCGGTCGGTCAGGTAGAGCGGCTCGCCGGCGGCGTGGGCGCGGCTGACCGCGGCGT
>CAYQGF010000182.1:0-7482 GCA_964416885.1 uncultured Iamiaceae bacterium | reverse complement strand
GTCAGGGGCAGGAGTCGGTGGGCGGGTCGCCGGCCAGGGCGGCCTCCAGGAAGGCCACGACGGGCCCGGCCACCGCCCCGACGATCGCTCCGTGGTCGGCGCCCTCGACGACGGTCAGCTCGGTGACCTGACCGGCCGCGCACAGGCGGTCGAAGAGGTCGCGCACCCGCTCGATGACCACCCGGTCGTCGATGGTGCCCGAGGCCAGGTACACCGGCACGCCGTCGACGGCCACGTCGCCCACCTCGTTGGCCAGGACGAGCGAACGGGCCGGCTCGGTCCGACGGGGGTCGGCCGTGAAGGCGCCGTCGATCGCCACCGGGATCAGGGCGTCGGTGATCTCGTCCAGGCAGCCGGTCTCGAAGACATCGCTGGCGGCCAGCGCCTCGGGCGTGAACCAGCGCTCGGGGTCGAGCTGGGGCTCGACGCGGGCGCCGCCGTACAGCGCCATCATGGTGAGGATCGTGGTGACGATCGGGTCGATCCCCCCGTAGACCCGGTCGAGCATGGCCGCGGGGGCGAGGGCCACGGTGGCGACCAGGTCGAGCTCCGGGGCCCGCTCTCCGGCCAGTTCGTGGGCCGAGAGCGCGCCGTGGCCGCCCTGGGAGTGCCCGACGCTGACCCATCGCTCGGAGGCGTGGGCCTCGGGCACCTGGCGGGCGGCCCGGACCGCGTCGATGACCGAGTTCCCCTCGTCGACCCGCGAGAGGTAGGCGTGCAGCTCCCCGACCGGGCCCTGGCCGATGTAGTCGGTCATCACCCGGACCCCGCCGATGCCCCAGTCGGGGGCGTCGTCGATGGAGCGGCTGAGGGCGCACGGCGAGGCGATGCCGGTGGTGCCGTGGGCGGTGGAGGTGACGGGCCAGCCGTCGTCGGGGGCCGGGTCGGTCGGGTAGGTCAGGACGCCGGTGACGGCCCGGTCGGCGCCGGTGGTGTCGGTCGAGCGGTACATGATCCGCAGGTTCTCGACGCCGGCGCCGGGCTCCATCGCCATGACCCGGATCAGGTCGCCGGGCTCGCCCGCCGGAAGGGGGTCGGGCACGACGTAGAAGTCGTCCAGCTCGCCGGTGAAGACCTCCGGCTCGACCGCCTCGGTGGCCGCCTCGGTGGCCGTCTCGGCCTCGGCCTCGGTGGTGGGCGTGTTCCGACCGGCGGCGTCGTCGCCATCGCCGTCGGACGAGCAGGCGCCCAGCAGGAGGGTGACGGTGACGACGGCGACGACCAGGCGCATCCTCGGACCGTAGCCGACCCATGAACAGTGCCGTACATCGATCCCAGGCCGGGGGCGCGGGATGCGAGGATCGAGGGGTGCGCTGGGGTGCGGTCGTCGCCGCTGCGATCGGAGCCGCCCTGGTCCTGGGGCCGACGTGGCGGGTGGTGCGGGGCTGGGTGACGCTGGCCCACGAGGTCGGGCACGCCCTGGCCGCGGTCGTGGCCGAGGGCCGGGTGCGGCGGATCCGGGTCGAGCTCGACACCTCCGGCGTCACCGAGTGGAGCGGCGAGTCCGTCGACCGGCGCATCCCCCGGGGCTTCGTGGCCTGGTGGGGCTACCCGGCGCCCGGGCTGGCCGCGGTCCTGCTCGGCGTCGCCGTGCGGGTCGGGCACCCGGTCGCCGGGCTGGCCGTCCTGGCCGCCGCCACCCTGGTCGTGCTGGCCGTGTGGGTGCGGAGCGCCTGGGGCGTGGCCCTGGCGCTCGTGCTGGTCGCCGGGGCCGGGGCCGGGGCGGTGGCCGGCAGCACCGTCGCCGAGGCGGTGGCGGTCGGAGGGGCGACGCTCCTCGCCGTCGGCGGCGTCCGGGCCGCGGCGGCGGCCGCACCCCGGGCCACGCGCGGCGACGGCTCCGACCAGGCCACCCTGGCCGCCGTCCTCTGGCTCCCGGTGGCCTTCTGGTCCGCGACGATGGTCGTGATGGCCGTGGCCCTGGCCCTCGGTGCCGCCGGCCTGGTCGCCCCGGCCCTGTCCTGACCGTCACACTCGGGGTCGAGCCGGACAGGAGGACGGTGTGGACCCGGTGAGGGAGGCGACCGCCTTCGAGGAGCTGTACCGGGCCGAGTGGCCGACGGTCGTCCGCTACGCGGCCCGGCGGGTCGGCCCCGACGCCGCGCCCGACGTCGCCGCCACCACCTTCGCCACCGCCTGGCGCCGGGTGGAGGCCGGCGGTGACCTCCCCACCGTGGCCTGGCTGATCGGGACGGCCCGTCACCACGTCCTCAACGTCCGGCGGGGCGACCGGCGCCGACGGGCGCTGGCCGACCGGGTGGCCGCCACCTTCGACGCCGCCACCGCCCGGGCTGCCTTCCCCGCCGACGACGCCGAGGCCAGCCGGGCGCTGCTCGACCAGGTCGGCCGGACGCTCGACGACCTCGACGCCGAGATCGTGTTCCTCACCGCCTGGGAGGAGCTGTCCGCCCCCGAGGTCGCCGAGGTGGTCGGCCTCAGCCCCGACGCGGTGCGGGCACGCCTCAGCCGGGCCCGCCGCCGGCTCCGTACCGCCCGTTCCGAGGAGGAGACCCGCAGTGCCGACTGACCTCGACCCGATCGCCCTGCTGGCCCGCACCGACCCCGCGGCCGACCTGGCCGTCCCCGGACCGCCGCCCCTCGACGAGCTGGCGGCCCGGACCGGGTCCCCGGCCCGGCCCGACGCCGGAGCCGGGCCCGGCACCGGTGGCCACCGGTCGCGCCGGCTGGTGCTCACCGCCGCGGTGGCCCTGGTCGCCCTGCTCACCGCGGCTGCCGTCCTCGCCGCCCGCACCGCCAGCGACGGGGCGACCGAGGTGCCCGCCGCCCCGACGACCACGGCCCCGGACGCGCCCCCGGGAGAGGCGGCCTATCCCGTCCCGCTCGACCTGGGCCCGGGTGAACCGGCCGCGCCCGCCCTCCTGGCCCTGGCCGCGACCGTCGAGGCGGCGGCCGAGCCGGAGCGACAGGGCCCGACGCCGCTCTGGTACCGCCGCACCGTCGGGTGGGCCCAGGTCGTCACCGTCTCGGGGGGCAGCACGACCTGGGTGCTGGAGCCCTTCCAGGAGGAGGAGTGGTCGCAGCCCGACGGCACCGGATGGCGGCGTGACGGCACCGTGGCCGACCTGGCCGCGGCCGGTGCCGACGGACCGCTGATCGACACGGCCCTCCCCCACCCCGGCCCCGACGCCGAGCTGGTCGGCCCGCTGCCGGGCCTGCCCTGGGTGCGCCCGACGACGCCGGAGGAGGTGGCCGCCGACCTCCACGTCGGGCAGGGCGAGCAACCCGACGCCGTCAACGCCCTCGACCGGGCCGCGGAGGTCCTGGCGACCCCGGTCACCGCGGCGGACCGGGCCGCCCTCCTCCGGGCCCTGGCCGCCGTCACCGACATCGAGCACCGGGGCCAGGTCGTCGACCGGGCCGGGCGGACGGGGGTAGCGTTCTCGGTCCGGTCCGACGACGCGGGCGCCGACGACGAGGGCGTCGTGGTCCTCGACCCCGGGACGGGCGAGCTGCTCGCCATCGAGACCGTGATGTGGGAGAGCGCCTCCTCCATCCCCATCGAGCGACCGCTCGTGACCGGGGCCAGGACGGTCCTCGCCGGCGGATGGGCCGACGAGGTGGGCGTCCGGCCGGGGCCCACGGGCGAGGACACGACCGAGGGCGACGTGGGCGCGGTCCGCGTCCCGCTCGGCGCGGCCGAGCCGGCCGGGGGGTCCCTGCTGGCCCTGGCCGAGGTCGTGGCCGCCGACGACCGGCGCCGGCCCGATCGGGTCGCCTACGCCCGGGGCGTGGGGTGGGCGGCCGAGGCCGGAGCGGGCGGCGTCGTCCGCTTCCAGGGCAGCCAGGTCGAGACGTGGGCGGTGCCGGGCGAGCCCCGGACCTACCGCGCCGGCATCGTCAACCTCAGGTCGGCCGGCGCCGACGGACGGGCCGACGCCGATGTCCCCCGCCCGTCCCTCACCGTCGACCTGATGACGACGTCGTCGCTGGCCCCGGCCTCCTGGGAGCGGCCCGGGTCGGTGGCCGAGGTACGGGAGGAGCTCCTCGCGGCCGCCGGCGACGCGTCGGGGCCGGAGGCGGCGCTGACCGCCGCGACGTGGATCCTGTCCTGGCCCACGACCGGCCCGGAGCGGGCGACCCTGTTCCGGGCCCTGGCCGAGGTCGAGGGGGTCGAGCACCGGGGCACCGTCACCGATCGCATGGGCCGCACTGCGCTCGCCCTGTCCGTGCCGATCATGAGGGAGGGCGAGCCGGCCGAGCTGGTGGTCCTGCTCGACCCGGCGACCGGTGAGCTGCTGGCCTCGGAGACGGTCTCGCTCCCGACCGGCCCCGACGACCGGCCCGTCGTGGTGCAGGCGACGACCACGGTCGAGGTGACGTGGGCCGACGAGGTGGGCGTCCGGCCGGACGAGTGACCGTCACACTCGAGCACACGAAGGGGTCTGACCCCTTTGTGTGCTCTTGGTGTGCTCAGCCCAGCTCGGGGAGCTGCTGGGGGAGGTCGATCAGGTCCCGGAGCGGGTCGCCGTGGTCGGCGACCCACTCCCGGGCGGTGCGGACCGTCCAGCGGTCGGGGGCGAGGTCGGGGTCGTCGAGGTCGTCCCAGTGGATCGGCATCGACACGGGGGCGCCGGGGGCGGGCCGGGCCGAGAACGGGGCCACGAGGGTCTTGTTCACGGCGTTCTGGGTGTAGTCGAGACGGGCCTTGCCGCCCCGCTCCCGCTTGGCCCAGGCCCAGCTGACCAGCTCGGGGACGACACGGCCGACCGCCTTCGACAGGGCCTCCACCCAGTCCCGGGTGGCGTCGAAGCCATGGCCCGGCGCGACCGGCACCCAGATCTGGATGCCCCGCTTCCCGGTCACCTTGGGCGCGGCCTCCACCTCGAGCTGGGCCAGGGCGGCCCGGTGGAGGACGGCGAGCTGGACCAGGTCGTCCCAGGTGGTGTCCCGGCCGGGGTCGAGGTCGATGTAGGCCCACGACGGCTCGGCCGAGGTGGCGGCCCGGGAGTTCCACGGGTTGAGCTCGACGCAGCCGTAGTTCGCCATCCAGGCCAGCGCCGGCGGGCTGTCGACGACGAAGTAGGTCCGGGTCTCGCCGGTGCGGGCGCGGGGGTAGTCCCACGTCGCCATCCAGGACGGGGCGTGCGACGGGACCGCCTTGTGCCAGAAGCCGGGCTGGTCGACGCCCTGCGGGAACCGGTGCGAGTTGACCGCCCGCCCGGCCAGGTACGGGAGCATGAACGGGGCGATCTCGGCGTGGTAGCGGACCAGGTCCCGCTTCGTGACCGGGGGGTCGTCGCCCCGGGCCGGGAACAGCACCTTGTCGAGGTTGGTCAGGGCGAGGGTGCGCCCCTGGAAGGTCCACTCGCCCTTCGGCCCGAGGGCGTCGAGGGCGGCCAGCTCGTCGGGGGTCGGTACCTCCCAGGCCGTGGTCACCCGCTGGGCCTCGCCCCCGGGTCGCTGGCGGTCGTCCTGCCGATCGTGGCCCGGATGGCCCCGCGGGCCGACCACCGGGGCAGCCAGCCGAGCACGTCCTTGGCCTTGGTGGTGTCGGCGATCGACGGGTGGCTCATGGCCTCGACCCACTCGGTGACCGGGGGGACGAACGACGGCGTCGGGATGGCGGCCAGGCCCCGCGCCGCGGTGTGGACCACCTGGGCCGGGATCGGCACCGGCGCCAGGCCCAGCTCCTCGACCACGTCGCGCCCGGTGAGCACGTCGTCGGCCGCGATGTTGTAGGCGCCCGGCGGCCCCGCGCCCACCGCACAGAGCAGGAGGGCCTGGCCGACGTCGTCCTCGTGGATCAGTTGGATCGACACATCGGGGGTCGGCACCGGCAGCGGGAACGGCAGCATCTCGACCGCGTGGGCGACCATCCCGGCCAGGTCCTTGAGCGGGCCGGGGAGGATGTCCTTGCCGCCCATGGCGTCGGGGCCGAGCACCACCGGGGGGCGCAGCAGGTAGAGCCCCAGCTCGGGGGCGGCGGCGGCCTCGGCCTCCAGCAGCGCCTCGACCTCGGCCTTCTCCTGGGCGTAGAAGAGCCGGTCGGCCGGGCGGGTCGGCCAGTCCTCGGTCATGCCGACCGGGTTGTCGGCGTGGAATCCGTAGGCGGCGATCGAGCTGGCGTAGACGAAGCGGCGGGCCCCGGCGGCCGCGGCGGCCCGGAAGGCGTTGACGGTGCCGCTGACGTTGATGTCCCGGGTGACCTCGCGGGACGCGGTGCCGGTGATCAGGAAGGCCAGGTGGACCACGACGTCGGCCCCGGCGAAGGCCTCGGCCAGCGCCTCGGGGTCGCGGACGTCGCCCTGCCGGTACTCCATCTTCGTCCAGCCGTGGTCGGCCGGGTCGAACGGGCGGCGGGCGATGCCGACGACCTTGCCGACCCGGTGGTCGGCCTCCAGCAGGGGCATCAGACCGTGGCCGAACGTGCCCGTCGGACCGGTGACGGCGACGACCAGGTCCTTCTCCGCAGACGGGTCAACCATGCCGCCGACGGTACCGACCTCACTCCCGCCCGTTCAGCCGTGTGACCCCCGTCGCCCGCGCCAGCCGGACGGTGACGCGCATCCCACCACCGGGCCGGGGGCTGAGGGCGAGGGTGCCGTCGTGGGCGCGGACGATGCTCTCGACGATCGCCAGGCCGAGGCCGACGCCGACGTGGTCGCGCCGGATGCGCGCCGTCCCACGCTGGAACGGCTCGGTGAACGTCGCGACCCGGTGCGGTGTGAGGGGCTCACCGGTGTTGTCGACGGCGAGCCCGACCGACTCGCCCTCGACGGAGGTGACGACCTCCACGGTGCCGCCCTCGGGGCGGTTGTGGACGATGGCGTTGTGCACCAGGTTGGTGGCCATCTGGAGCAGCAGGGCATGGGAGCCGTCGGTGGGGGCGACGTCGCCCGAGGCCTCGATGGTGACGCCGTGCTCCTCGGCGAGGGGGACGAGCGTCTCGGTGGCCTCCTCGGCGACGAGGGACAGGTCGACCGGCTCCGGGACGAAGGCGCGCTGGTCGGCCCGGCTGAGCAGGAGCAGCGCCTCGGTGAGGTCGATGGCCCGGGTGTTGACGACGCGGAGCCGCTCGACCAGCTCGGCGGGGTCGCGGTCGGGGTCCTTGCGGGCCACGTCGAGGAGCGTCTGGGTGACCGCCAGCGGGGTGCGCAGCTCGTGGGACGCGTTGGCGGCGAACCGTTGCTGCTCGGCGACCTGCGCCTCGACCCGGTCGAGCATGGCGTCGAAGGCGTCGGCGAGCTCGCGGAGCTCGTCCCTGCGGCCGGGGAGCCAGATCCGGTGGGAGAGCGACCCCGCCGCGACCAGACGGGTGGCGTCGGTGATGCGGGCCAGCGGGGCGAGCATCCGACCGGCGAGGACCCACCCTCCGACCAGGCCGAAGACCAGCAGGAAGCCGAGCGCCCAGGTGACCCTCGGGACGAAGGCCTCCTGGAGGTCGGACCGGTTCGGGACGAAGGAGGGGGCGGGGCCGCCGGACGGCTCGACGGCCACCCGGTACGTCCCCGACCGGGTGGC
>CAYQGF010000181.1:0-7495 GCA_964416885.1 uncultured Iamiaceae bacterium | reverse complement strand
TCGTCGAGGTGGTTGCAGTGGACCGTGACCTTGTCGCCCGGCTTCCAGTTGCGGACGGCGGAGCCGACCTTGACCACCACGCCCGAGGCGTCGGAGCCGACGATGTGCTCGTCGCGGGCGTGGCGGGCGCCCCACACCGACTCCTTGCCGAGCCGGTCGAGGAAGCCGAAGGTCGGGAGCGGCTCGAAGATCGAGGTCCAGACCGTGTTGAAGTTGATGGCCGAGGCCATGACCGCGACGTAGACCTCGTCGGGGGCCAGCTCGGGGGTGGCGACCTCGTCGACGTGGAGCGACTTGCGGGGGTCCTTGTCCTCGGAGGCGACCCCGTCCCACATGCCCGTCTCGGACCGCTTGACGAAGGCGGCCCGGTACGACTCGGGGATCTCGAGCCCGGCGATCTCGTCGCCGGACGCGCCGGCCTGGATGGCGTTCAGGATCTCCTGCATGGGCGGCGAGACTAGGGCTCACCGCGGGTCCTCTCCCAAGGCCCCGGCGGTCCCACCCCCGCGGCGAAACCGTCGGGCCGGGCCGCCGAGAGGACGTCCGGCCACGGAGCGCGGTCGAGATCGGGCCCTGTCGCCTGCTCTGCGTCGCATCTACCATGGGGAACGACCGTCGAGGCGGATCCTCCAGGATTTTTCCTCACAGATCCCGCCACCTCCGCCGATCAGGAGGTGGTCGCCACGGCGACGGAGGTGCGACCGTCCGGAGGCGGCCGCCGACCAAGGGAGACACATGACCGGCAACGAGACCCGCCTGGGGCCCGACGACCTCATCGGCCGTGAGTTCGCCATCGGCCTGCGCGGCTACGACCGTGACGAGGTCGACGCGTTCCTGCTCCGCGCCGCCGAGGCGTGGCGGGAGACCATGGCCGCCGCCCCGGCGGTCAACGGCCTGTCGCCCGTGGCGATGGCCGCTCTGGCCGAGAGCGAGGCCCCCGGGCTCGACAGCCTCGCCCCGCCGGCCCCGACCGAGGCACCGGCCGACCCGTTCTCCGCCCCGGTCCCCGCCGCCGACCCCTTCTCGGTCCCGCCCCCTGCCGACCCGTTCTCGGCGCCGACCGCTGCGGACCCCTTCGCCGCCCCGGTGCCGCCCGCCTCCCCGGTGGCGCCTCCCCCCGAGCCCGTCGCCGAGCAGGCCCCGGCCCCCGAGCCGCTCTTCGAGCCCCTCGTCCCGACCCCCGAGCCGGTCGTCGAGGAGCCGGCCGGGCCGGCGCCCAGCCGCAGCGAGGTCGAGCGCGACCGGGCCACCGCCTACGCCGAGCGCGTCGCGGCCGAGCTCGACCGGGCCAGTGCCCGCACCGAGCTGGCCCAGGCCCAGGAGGAGGCGCTCAAGGTCGTCGACACCGCCCAGCGGCGGGCCGAGGCCGTGCTCACCGGCGCCCGTGCCCGTGCCCAGGCCGAGGCCGAGGCGATCCTCGAGGACGCCCGCACCCGGCTCACCCCGCTGCTCGAGCAGGAGCGGGCCGTCCGGGCCCGGCTCACCCGGCTCCGCCAGGAGCTCGACGGCCTCACCGCCGACGGGCCGGCCCCGGTCGCGCCCGCCCTCCCCGACGCGGCCAGCCTGGTCACCTCGGCCGAGGACGACCCGGCGACGCCCGAGCCCAGCTTCCCGGTCGGCTACGGCTCGGTCAGCATCGGCTGAGCCCGGGGGGCCGCAGCGGGCTGTTCGGTGCCGCCCGGCGCCTCCTCGCCGGCGTCGACACCGCGGCCCTCGGCGGTCATGTCGCCGGTGGCCGGGATGCCGTCGGCCCGGTCGTAGCGCAGCATCACCGCCCCCTTGGGCGACGTCCGGGCCGGCTCGGACAGGGTGAGGTTGGCGGGCACCACGCCCCCGGCGAAGACCTTCTTGCCCTCGCCGAGCACGATCGGGAACACCCAGAGGGTCAGCCGGTCGAAGAGCCGCTCGGCCAACAGGGTCTGGACCAGGTCGAGGCTGCCGATCACGTGGATGTTCTCGTGCCGGTCGCGCACCTCGCGCCGCGCGGCGGGGAGGTCCGGGCCCAGCTGCGTCGAGCCGGCCCACTCCAGGGTCGGCTCGGCCCGGGAGGCGACGTACTTGGGCAGGCGGTTGAAGAGGGTGGCGATCTCCGAGTCGGTCCCCTGCTCCTGGTGCGGCCAGTAGGCGGCGAAGATGTCGTAGGTCTTCCGGCCGAGCAGCAGGGCGTCCATGCCCTCCATGCCGGCACCGACCCACTCGCCCACGACGTCGTCGATCAGCGGCGCCTGCCAGCCACCGAAGGCGAAGCCGCCCTCGGGGTCCTCCTCCGGGCCGCCGGGTGCTTGGGCGACGCCGTCGATCGTCGTGAACAGGTCGATGTGGATCTGGCCCATGGCGGGTCCTCCTGGTCGGGGTGACGGGTCACCGTCTCTCTCGGGGTCGACGCCGCCGGTGCGGCCGACTCATCGCCGACGGAGGTCACGTTCGCCGGCCGAGGGGGGTGGCCCTTAGGCTCAAGGGGTCTCGTCACGCAACCACACCCGGGAGACCCTCATGGCCGGATCCGTCATCATCGGCGGTGCTCGCACCCCCATCGGCAAGCTCTCCGGGGCCTTCGCCTCCCTGAGCGCCACCGACCTGGGCGGCAAGGCCATCGCGGCCGCCCTGGAGCGGGCCGGCGTGGCGGGCGACGCCGTCGACTACGTCTACATGGGCCACGTGCTCCAGGCCGGCGGGGGCCAGATCACGGCCCGCCAGGCCGCGGTCAACGGTGGCATCCCGATGAGCGTGCCGGCCATGACCGTCAACAAGGTCTGCCTGAGCGGGCTCAACGCCATCCACCTGGCCGACATGCTGATCCAGACCGGCCAGGCCGACATCGTCGTCGCCGGCGGCATGGAGTCGATGACCCAGGCCCCGTACCTCCTCCCGGGCGCCCGGTCCGGCTACCGCCTCGGCGACCAGAGCGTCGTCGACTCGATGATGTACGACGGCCTGTTCTGCGCCTTCGACCAGGTCGCCATGGGCGCCGGCACCGAGAAGTACGCGGCCTCCGCCGGCCTGGAGCGCACCCCGCAGGACGAGATGGCGGCCCAGAGCCACCAGCGCGCCGCCGAGGCGGCCAAGAACGGCCTCTTCGACAACGAGATCGTCCCGGTCGAGATCCCGCAGCGCAAGGGCGACCCCGTGGTCGTCGACACCGACGAGGGCGTCCGGGGCGACACCAGCGCCGAGAGCCTCGGCAAGCTGCGCCCGGCGTTCGACAAGGCCGGCAACATCACCGCCGGCAACGCCAGCCAGATCAGCGACGGCGCCGCCGCCGTGGTCGTCGTGTCCAAGGCCAAGGCCGAGGAGCTGGGCGCCACCGTGCTCGGCGAGATCGTGGGCTACGGCCAGATCGCCGGCCCCGACGCCTCGCTGCTGACCCAGCCGTCGCGGGCCATCAAGGCCGCGGCCGAGCAGGCCGGCATCGACGTGGCGTCGATCGACCTGTTCGAGCTGAACGAGGCCTTCGCCGCCGTCGGGCTGGCCTCGATGGCCGACCTCGGCATCAGCGACGACGTGGTCAACGTCAACGGCGGCGCCATCGCCGTGGGCCACCCGCTCGGCATGTCGGGCACCCGCGTCGCCCTCACCCTGATGCTCGAGCTGGGCCGCCGCGGCGGCGGGCTCGGCGCCGCCGCCCTGTGCGGCGGCGGTGGCCAGGGCGACGCCATCGTCCTCAAGGTCTGACCGGATCGACCCACGCCGCGACGTGTCATCGGGGGGATGACCGGGTAGCGTGATCATCACGTCGGAGGAGCCCCTCCGACCCCCTTCGCTCGGGGCATCGCTTCTGTAACGGTGGGTCGGTTTGACCGCCCGCACCCGGCTCGCCGGGAAGTGATGCCCCGAGTGTTCGTTTTCCTGGCGGGTGCCCCGCTCAGCCGGCCAGGGCCTCGCCGAGGAAGCGGAAGGCGGCCGGCGTGACCCGGTCCCAGTAGCCTCGGGTGTGGTCGCCGGGGCCCCACTCGGCCACCGCGGGCGGCGGGTCGAGGTCGGCGGCGAAACGCTGGATGCGGTCGAGCAGCGGGTCGGCGGTGCCGCACCACAGCCCGACCGGCGTCGTCGCCAGCCGGTCGGCCGCGTCCCCCAGGTCCCGGGGCCGGCCGTCGTCGGTGGGCGCCAGGTACTCGGGCCCGTCGGGCAGGGCCGGGCTGAAGGCCGCCACCGCCCGCAGGTCCTCGACCGCGGCGGCGAGCAGCAGGGCGCCGAACCCGCCCATCGACCAGCCCCAGGCGGCCTGCCGGTCGAGGGCGAAGCCCCGGTCGGCCACCCACGTCGGCACCTCCTCGACCAGCATCCGCTGCGGGTCGTCGGGGTCGTCGGGCCCGGCCGACCGCCACCTCTTGCGGCCGCCGTCCACCCCGACGAGGACGAACGGCGGCACCCCGTCCCGCGCCGCGGCGGTGAGGAACCGGGCCAGGCCGAAGCCGTCGAAGTCGGCGGTGGTGGCCGACGCCCCGTGGAGGACGAGGCACACCGGCAGGCCGGCTCCGGCACCGTGGCCGTCGGGCACCGCGGTCCACAGCCCGACCTCGGTGCCCCGGGCCTCGCTGCGCCGCCGTTCGAGCCGGACCTCGCCGGCGGGGACGTCCGGGATGGTGCCGTCGGGGCCGGTGTCGGCGAGGCGGCGCTTGATCCGCTCGGTGCCCGGCACCCAGTCCTCGACGTAGGCCGCAGTCCCGAGGGCGGCGACACCGACGGTCGCCCCGGCCCCGACGAGGAAGGTCCGGCGGCTCGGCATCGGTCAGATCCTGGCCGATGGCCCCGACCCCCGTACCGCGCCCGTCCCCCTCCCCCGTTCTGACCGACGAGCGCGCCGTTCTCGCGCTCCTCCCCGGTCAGAACGGACGGGGACCCTGGCCCCACCCGTTCTGACCGAGGAACGCGCCGTGTGCGTGCTCCTCCTCGGTCAGAACCGAACAGGCTCCTCCGGGAGCCGCTGTGGTTCAGAGGCCCGGTGGTTCAGAGGCCCGGTGGTCCAGAGGCCCAGTGGCTCAGACGGCCCGGCGGCCCTCCAGGGCGCGGCCGAGGGTGAGCTCGTCGGCGTACTCCAGGTCACCGCCGACCGGGACACCGCTGGCGATCCGGGTCACGGTGAGCGGCAGGTCCTGGAGCATCTTGGCCAGGTACATGGCGGTGGCCTCGCCCTCGACGTTGGGGTTGGTGCAGAGGATCACCTCGCTGATGTCCTCCGCCGCGATGCGGGCGAAGAGCTCCTTCATGCGGAGCTGGTCGGCGCCGATGCCCTCCAGCGGGTTCATGGCCCCGCCGAGGACGTGGTACCGGCCCTTGAACTCGTGGGTCTTCTCGACCGCCACCACGTCCCGGGGCTCCTCGACCACGCACACCACCGAGCCGTCACGGCGATCGTCGGAGCAGATGTCGCACAGGGCGGCGGACGCCACGTTGAAGCAGCGCTCGCACCAGGTGACCTTGTCCTTGGCCTCGGTGATGGCCCGAGCCAGGGCCAGGGCGTCGTCGCGTGGGAGCTGGAGCAGGTGGAAGGCGATGCGCTGGGCCGACTTGGGCCCGATGCCGGGCAGCTTGCCCAGCTCGTCCACCAGGTCCTGGACCGGTCCCGTGTAGACGGCCACCAGGTCAGCCGCCGAGCAGGCCGCCGAGGCCGCCCATGGCCCCGGCCTGGAGGTCGCGGACCTGGGCGGTGGCGTCGTGGAGGGCGGCCAGCACCAGGTCCTCGAGCAGCCCCACGTCGTCGGGGTCGACGGCGCCGGGGTCGATCGACACCGACCGGAACTCGCCGGCCCCGGTGACGGTGACCTTGACCGCCCCGCCGCCGGCCGCCCCTTCGACCACCTGGCTGGCCGCCTCGGCCTGGGCCTCGGCGAGCTGGGCCTGCATCTGGCTGGCCTGCTCCATCAGGCTGCCGAGGTCGAGGCCGCCGCCGCCGAGCAGGTCGCCCAGGCCGAAGGGGTCGTCGTCGGCATCGTCGTCGAGGGCCTCGGCCGGCACGCCGTCGGCGGCGACCAGCTCGGCCGGGATCGTCGGGCCGGACGCCGTGGGGCCGGGCTCGTCGGGCTCGGCGTCGTCGGCGTCGTCGCGGCGGGGGGTGTCGCTCATCGGGGGCTCCTGGTGGGGAGGGGCGGTCGGGTCAGGGGTCGACGACCTGGGCACCGGGGAAGGCCTCGGTGACCCGGTCGACGCCGGAGAGCTGTTGGGCGGGGGCGTCGACCAGCTCGTCGAGGTCGATCGCGTCCTCCTCCCGCACGTCGGCGGGAGGGCGGCGGGGTGAGGACGGGGCCGGGGCGCCCCCGTCGCCCCCGTCGCCGTTGCCTCCCGGGTCGCCCCCGACCACCAGCGTCAGACGGACCGGCCGGCCCGCGACCCGGACGAGGGCGGCCTCGTCCGGGTCGCTTCTCCTGACAGCGGTCGAGGTGGGCCTGGTTGGGCAGGCCGATGGTGAGGCCGTCGGCGTCGGCCGCCACGACCTCCCCCAGCTTGAACAACGCCTTGGCCATGCCCTTGAGCTCGTCCGGCACGACCCGCTCGGACCAGAGGGCGGCCAGGTCGGGACCGGAGCCGGCGTCGGGCCCGGGGGCGGTGTCGGGGGCAGGGACGGTGTCGGGGGCAGGGATGGTGTCAGGGGCGGCGGGGGCGGGCGGCGCAGCCTCCGGTCCGGTCGTGGGGCCCTCCTGCCCACTCGGCGCACCCACCACGGGCGCCGCTGCCTCCCCCTCGGACGGGGGGGCCGGGTCGGGCGATGCGGGTGCGGCGCGCTCGGGCGTGGCGCGGCCGGAGGGCGGCGGGGGTGGTGGGGCCGAGGCCGGCTCGGTCCGGGGCGGGGGGGCCGGCCTCGACCCGGAGCGCTGGGCCGCGGCGCGCGCCGCGGCCCGCGCGGCCGAGGCGCCACCGGCGGAGGTCGGCTCGGGGCCGGGCGCGGCGGGCACCGGCTCGTCGGGGACGGACGGCGACGGCTCGCCCTGGCCCTCGCCGGTCGCGGGCCCGGCCGCGCCGGCCTCCCCGGAGCGCGCCGACGGCGGTGCCGGGGGTGCTGCGGCTGCGGCTGCGGCGGGCGACTCGACGGGCGCGGCGGGTGTCGACCCACCCGAGGGCGGAGCGGCCCCCGACGCGACCGCGTGCTCCAGGCGCTCGATGCGGGCGAGCAGGTCGGCGACCAGGCCGTCGTCGACCGCCGCGCCCCCACCGGTCGCGGCCGGCTTGGTGACCCGGACGAGGGCCACCTCCAACGGGATCCGGGGGTCGGGGGCCTGGCGCATGGCCAGCAGGGCCTCGCCGACCTCCTCCAGCGCACGGGTGACCGAACGGTCGCTGACCCGGCCGGCCCACCCCTCGACCCGCTCCCGGGCCGCGTCGGACAGGTGCCCGAGCGGACCGCCCATCCGCAGCAGGAAGACGTCGCGCAGGTGGCCCAGGAGGGCCTCGCCCAGCATCCGGGGGTCGCGCCCGGCGATCGTCGCGGCGGCGACCGCCCCCAGCGCGGCCGCGGTGTCGACGGCCACGACCGCCTCGGCCAGGGCCTCGGCGTGGTCGC
>CAYQGF010000180.1:3504-7504 GCA_964416885.1 uncultured Iamiaceae bacterium | reverse complement strand
ACCCCGGCGCCCACGTCCGGGCCGGCGTCGCCTGCTACCCGGCCCACGCCGTCTCGGCCGAGGAGCTGGTCACGGTGGCCGAGCAGGCGCTGGCCCGCGCCCAGGACGGCACCGCGGCGATCGCCCCGGTCCCCGACTGAGGACCGCCGCCGGAGCCTCCCCGACCAGTCGCGTCGGAACCCTTGAACCGGGGGGCCGAGGAGCCGATCTGGTCCCTCGTGACCCACCGAGCCTCCCCCGGCGTGATCGCCGGCTGCACCGGCCTCGCCCTCGCCGTCCTCGCCATGGCCACCGAGCAGCTGTGGCTCGCCGGTGCCGCGGGCGTCGCGGCCCTGGTCGCGGGGTTGTTCACCCTCGGTCTGACCGACCGGCTCCACCGGGCCCGGGCCGAGGTCGACGAGGCGGTGCACGTGGCCGAGGAAGCCCGCCTCGACAGTGACGTGATGGCCGCCCGGGCCGCCCGCTTCGAGGCCGAGGCCCGGACCGTCCGCGCCCAGGCCGGCGTCGACCTGACCACCTCGGAGGGGCTCAGGACCGCGCCGACCGCGGCCGACCTCAGCCGGGTCACCGACCGGGAGACCGGGCTCTTCAACACGGCCTACTTCGCCGTCACCCTCGACAAGCGGGTCTGCGCGGCCCGACGGGGCCTCCGGCCGCTGGCCCTGGCCCTGCTGGAGCCGGTGAGCGGCATGGCCCTGGGCCTGCCCGCCCCCGCCCTCGGTCCGGTGGTGACCGGCAGCCTGGCCGAGACGCTGCGGGACTCCGACGTCGCCTGTCGGCTCGACGCCGGCCTGGTCGCGGTGATCCTGGAGGACACGCCCGAGAACGGCGCGGTCTGGACCGTCGAGCGGATCCGCCGCCGCGTCTCGGCCGCGGGCGACGACGTGACCCTCCGGGCCGGCATCGCCTGCTACCCGGCCCACGCCTTCGACGCCGACCAGCTCCTCACCGCGGCGCTGACCGCCCTGGGCTCGGCCCGGGACTGGCGCCAGGACCGCATCGAGGTCGCCGCCGTCCCCGACGACTGACCGGGCCCGGACGGGGCCTGGCCCCGCGTCGTACGTGAAGTGCCAGGCACTTCGCGTACGACGCCGGGGGTAGGTTCGGGCCGGTGAACGGGGCACGGCAACGATGGGCGGACGAGGCGGTCGTGTTCGGGGGGAGCTCGTGTGTCGGGTTCACCGACGCGGTGTGCGCCCGATTGGGGCTGACCCGCTCGGAGGTCGAGGTCCACCGGTTCAGCAACGACTGCCTCCAGGTCCGGCTCCAGGCGTCGTGCCGCGAGCGCGACGTGTACGTGGTGCAGACCCTCGCCGCCCCGGTGCAGGAGCACCTGGTGGAGATGCTCCTGATGATCGACGCGGCCCGGGGGGCCGGGGCCAGCCGCATCACCGCCGTGGTCCCCCACATGGCCTACGCCCGGTCCGACAAGAAGGACGCCCCCCGCATCTCGCTCGGCGGTCGGCTGGTGGCCGACATGATCGCCACCGCCGGGGCCGACCGGGTGCTGACGATGGACCTCCACTCGCCCCAGGTCCACGGCTTCTTCTCGGTGCCCGTCGACCACCTGACCGCCCTCGGGGTGCTGGCCGAGCACTTCGTCGACACCGACCTGTCCCGCACCGTCGTCGTCTCGCCCGACCTGGGCGGGGCCAAGCCGGCCGACGCCCTGGCCCGGATGCTCGGCGTGCCGGTCGCCGCCGGGAGCAAGAAGCGGGTGGCCGACGACCGGGTCGTGATCGACGCCATCGTGGGCGACGTCGACGGGTGCGACGTGATCGTCCTCGACGACGAGATCGCCACCGGGGGGTCGGTGGTCGAGCTGCTCGACGTCCTGGGCCGGCACGGCGCCGGCCGGGTCGCGGTGGCCTGCACCCACGGCCTCTTCACCGGGCCGGCCGTCGAACGGCTTTCGTCGCGCCCGGACCTGGCCGCCGTGGTCACCACCGACACGGTGCCGCAGGACGGCCATGGTGGCCTCCCCGGCTTCACCGTCCTGTCGGTGGCCCCGCTGTTCGCCGAGACGATCCGCCGCATCCACGACGGCGAGTCGGTCAGCGAGCTGTTCCCGCCCGAGGCCCCGGTCCGCTAGCTGCCGTCGAGCTCGGCCCGGACCTCGTCGGTGTCGGCGCCGAGGGGGCGGCCGGCCCAGCGCAGCCGGCCGGGGGTGGCCGACAGCCGGGCGACCAGGCCCTGCATGGGCACGCCGTCGAGGACGGGGAGGGCGTCGCGGGCGGCCAGGTGGGGGTCGGAGACGATGTCGCCCATGGTGTGGACCGGGGCGGCGGCGGCGTGGGCGGCCTCGAAGGCGGCCAGCACGTCGTCGGCGTCGCGCTCGGCGACCCAGGCCGACAGGGTGGAGTCGACCAGCTCCCGGTTCTCGACGCGGGCCGCGAAGTCGGCCACCCGGGGGTCGCCGCCCAGGCCGATCAGGGCCATGACCCGTTGGGCCACCGACTCGGCCGATGCGCTGATGGCGACCCACCGGCCGTCCCGGGCCCGGTACGTGCCGCGGGGGACCGAGTAGGGGATGCCCGAGCCGAGGCGGGGCTGGTCGTAGTCGAGTAGGGCCTTGGCGCCAGGCAGGGGGCCCATCATCTGGAGCAGCGACTCGTAGAGGTTGACGTCGACCACCTGGCCGATGCCGGTGCGGGCCGCGGCCAGGGTGGCGAAGGCGGCGACGATGCCGGTGATCTCGTCGGTCAGGGCGATCGGCGGGAGCAGGGGGCCGCCGTCGGGCTGACCGTTGACGTTGGCGAAGCCGCTCATGGCCTCGGCCAGGGTGGCGAACCCGGGGCGCCCGGCGTAGGGGCCGTCCTGGCCGAAGCCCGTGACCCGGGTGACGACCAGGCGGGGGTTGGCGGCGATCAGGTCGTCGGGGGCCAGGCCCAGCCGTTCCAGGGTGCCGGGCCGGAAGTTCTCGACCAGGACGTCGGCGGTGGCGCACAGGCGGCGCATCAGGTCGAGGTCGGCCGGGTCCTTGAGGTCGAGGACGACCGTGCGCTTGTTGCGGCCCTCGAACTTCCACCAGAGGGTGACGTCGTCGGCCGGGTCCCGCCACCCCATGGCCCGGGTGGTGTCGCCCCCGTCGGGCCGCTCGACCTTCACCACGTCGGCCCCGAAGTCGCCCAGGTAGCGGGCGCACCCCGGCCCGGCGACGACCGTCGAGCAGTCGACGACCCGCATCCCCGTCAACGGCCCGTCGGCGAAGCGGTCGGCATCGGTCGGGGAAGACGTCATCCGCCGATCATGGTGCGGACGGACACTGGCCGGCAGATCGGTCCGGGCCGCGGGCCCTGCAGCGCTCAGCCGCCGCTGGTGGCGGCCTCGGCGTCGCGGCCGGGTGGGGTGGGGTCGTCGGCGAGGGCGTACCAGCCGTCGGGGACGGCGACCGGACGCGGGCCGTTGGTGTGGCCCCGGACGACCCGCTCGGCGCCGGGCTGGAGGGCGGTGCCGGGGTCGAGGGCGTCGAGGATGGCGTCCAGCTCGGCCCGGGACGCGACCCGGTTGAGGTCCCGCCGGACGGCCCCGCCCACCGGGTAGCCGGCGAGGTACCAGCCGGCGTGCTTGCGGACGTGGAACACACCCCGGGTCGGGCCGAAGACGTCGACCAGGAGGTCGGCGTGGCGGCGCAGCACCGCCACGACCTCGCCCAGCGGGGGCGGGCCGGCGACGGGCCGACCGGCCAGGGCGTCGGCCAGGTCCCGGAACAGCCACGGCTTGCCCAGGCAGCCCCGGCCCACGACGACGCCGTCGCAGCCGGTCTCGGCCATCATCCGCACCGCGTCGGCCCCCTCCAGGATGTCGCCGTTGCCCAGCACCGGGATCGTCGTCACCGCCTCCTTGAGCCGGGCGATGGCCGACCAGTCGGCGGCGCCGCTGTAGAGCTGCTCGGCGGTGCGGGCGTGGAGGGCGATGGCCGCGGCCCCGGCCTCCTCGGCCAGCCGACCGACCTCCAGGTAGGTGAGGTGGTCGTCGTCGATGCCCTTGCGCATCTTGA
>CAYQGF010000180.1:0-3494 GCA_964416885.1 uncultured Iamiaceae bacterium | reverse complement strand
ACGGCACCTCGCCGGCGGCGGCGACCGAGGCGCTGACGATGCGGCCGAGCAGCACCCGGCGGGCGGCGAGGGCCGAGCCGCCGCCCTTGCGGGTGACCTTGGGGGCCGGGCAGCCGACGTTGAGGTCGATGTGCTCGACGCCGTGCTCGCCCACGAGGATCCGCACCGCCTCGGCCATGATCGCCGGGTCGACGCCGTAGAGCTGGACGCTGCGGGGCCGCTCGTCGGGGTCGAACCGCACCATCTCCAGGGTCCGGGCGTTCCCCTCGACCAGCGCCCGGGCCGTCACCATCTCGCTGACGTAGAGACCGGCGCCGAAATCGCGGCACAGCCGCCGGAAGGCCCGGTTGGTCACCCCGGCCATCGGCGCCAGCACGACCGGGACGTCGAGCGTCAGCCCCCCGATCCGCAGCGAACTTCGTACGGACCCCGCATCATGCTGCGGGGTTCCGTACGAAGTTGGTGGCGCGACTGCGGTCACGGGACGGCCCACAGGTCGACGACGGAGACCTCCAGGCGGCCGAGCAGGTCGCGCAGGAGCGGGAGCGACAGCCCGACGACGTTGGTGTGGTCGCCGACGACGCCCTCGACCCACGGCGCCGAGCGACCGTCGAGGGTGAAGCTGCCGGCCACCCGGAGCGGCTCGCCGGTGGCGACGTAGGCGTCGACCTCGGCGTCGGTCATCGACGCGAACCGCACGGTGGTGCGGGCCACGCCCGCGACGAAGCGTCCGTCGCGCCGGTCGATCAGGTGGTGACCGGTGGCGAGGACGCCCTCGGCACCGCGCATGGCCCGGATCCGCTCGACCGCCTCGGCCGGGCCCGAGGGCTTGCCCCACGTGCGACCGTGGATCGTGAAGAGCGAGTCGCAGCCGAGGACCAGCGTGGGCCGGGCCTCGGAGCCCTCGGGAGCCGACCGCTCCGGCGACCGCTCCGCCAGCCGGTCCGCCACGGCCTCGGCCTTGGCCCGGGCCAGAGCCGCGACGAGCACGTCCGGGTCGTCGGTGCCGAGGGCGGCCGTCACCGCGTCCTCGTCGACATCGCTGACCACCACCTCGGGCGTGATCCCGGCCGCCCGCAACAGGGCCAACCGGGCCGGCGAGGCCGAGGCGAGCACGAGATGGGCTGCAGGCATCGACCCATGATGCCCACGGCAGGCTCGGTACCGGCACACAATGGGGTCAGACCCCGTTGTGTGCTACCAGGGGCGGTGGCGGCTGAGGGCGATGGGCTTCGACCACCAGCGTCCGGCCCAGCGCCAGCGGGTCATCGGCTCCTCGGCGGCGACGGCGGCCCGCGGCCAGGCCCCCTCGATGGCAGCGACGATCGCCGCGGCCTCCTCGTCGGTGGGGGCGGGAGTGATCTCGGCCCGCATCAGAGCGGCATGTTCCCGTGCTTCCGGGGCGGGAGCTCCTCCCGCTTGCTGCGCAGCATGGCCAGGCCGTGGCTGAGCTTGCGGCGGGTCTCGGCCGGGTCGATCACGTCGTCGACGTAGCCCCGCTCGGCCGCCACGTACGGGTTGCACCACATCTCGCTGTAGGCGTCGACCAGCTCGGCCTTCCGGGCCTCGGGGTCGACGGCGTTGGCGATGTCGGTGCGGTTGAGGATCTCGACGGCGCCGGTGGCGCCCATGACGGCCAGCTCGGCGTTGGGCCAGGCGAAGGCCAGGTCGGCCCCGATCGACTTCGAGTTCATGACCACGTAGGCGCCGCCGTAGGCCTTGCGGGTGATCACCTGGATGCGGGGCACGGTGGCCTCGCAGTAGGCGTAGAGCAGCTTGGCCCCGTGGCGGATGATGCCGCTGTGCTCCTGGCCCACGCCGGGGAGGAAGCCCGGCACGTCGACGAACGTGATGAGCGGGACGTTGAAGCTGTCGCAGACCCGGACGAAGCGGGCCGCCTTCTCGCTGGAGTCGATGTCGAGGACGCCGGCGTAGAACATCGGGTTGTTGCCGACGATGCCGACCGGCTGGCCGTCGATGCGGGCGAAGCCGCACGTGATCGACTGCGCCCACTGCGAGAAGTACTCGACGTAGTCGCCGTCGTCGACGACCACCTCGATGACCTTCCGCATGTCGTAGGGCTGGTTCGGGCTGTCGGGGATCATCCCGACCAGCTCGTCGCAGCTCCGCTCCGGGTCGTCGACGGGCGTCGTCCGGGGCGGCTCCTCCATGTTGTTGGCGGGGAGGAACGACAGCAGGTAGCGGACGTCGTCGAGGACGGCCCGGTCGTCGGCGGCGGTGAAGGCGGCGACGCCGGACTTGGCCGAGTGGGCGTGGGCACCGCCCAGTTCCTGCTGGGTGACGTCCTCGCCGGTCACGGTCTTCACCACGTCGGGGCCGGTGATGAACATGTACGAGGTGTCCTCGACCATGAACACGAAGTCGGTCATGGCCGGGGAGTAGACGGCGCCGCCGGCGCACGGGCCCATGATCACGCTGATCTGCGGGGTGACGCCCGACGCCTTGACGTTGCGGTAGAAGATCCCGCCGTAGGAGGCCAGGCTGACCGGCCCCTCCTGGATGCGGGCGCCGGCGCCGTCGTTGAGCCCGATGACCGGCGCTCCGACCTTGAGGGCCAGGTCCATGACCTTGTGGATCTTCTCGGCGAACACCTCGCCCAGGGCGCCGCCGAAGAGGGTGAAGTCCTGGCTGAACACGAAGACCTTGCGGCCGTCGATGGTGCCCCAGCCGGTGATCACGCCGTCGGTGAAGGGCCGCTCGGGGATGGCCGGGTTGCGGTGGCGGGCGAGCATGTCGAGCTCGTGGAACGAGCCGTCGTCGAGCAGGTACTCGATGCGTTCCCGGGCCAGCATCTTCCCGCGGTCGTGCTGTCGCTTGACGGAACGCTCCGACCCGGGCTGGCGGGCCTCCTCCTTGAGCTTCGCCAGGTCGGCGGTCAGCTCGCTCAGCGGGTGCACGGTCATGGTCCCGAACATACCGAGTGGCGCCGGCGGGACGTGAGTCCGTCCCGACCGAGCGGGCCGGCCACGCCGTACGGTCCCGGGCCATGGATCCTGTCGAGCACCGCGCCGCCCTCGTCGACCAGGGGGCCGCCCTGGCGTCCGTGCCCGCCTCGGGGCTCGATGCCCCGGTCCGTTCGTGCCCGGGCTGGACCGTCGAGCGGCTGGTCGGCCACACCGGCCGGGTCCACGTCTGGGCCGCGTCGTTCCTCGCCCAGGGGCCCGACGGGGGCGAGGCCGACGCCGGCCCCCGCCCACCCACCGGGCCGCCGATCCTCCCGTGGTACCGCCAGGCCCTCGACGGCCTGGTCGCCGAGCTCGACCGCCACGACCCGGCCGAGCCGGTCGCGACCTTCGCCGGTCCCGGCGACGTGGCCTTCTGGTTCCGCCGTCAGGCCCACGAGGTCGCCGTCCACCGCTGGGACGCCGAGGACGCGGTCGCCCCCGGTGCTGCCGCTCCGGTGCCGGCCGCCCTGGCTGCCGACGGCATCGACGAGTGGCTGCACCTCTTCGTCCCCCGCTTCCTCGTCGACA
>CAYQGF010000179.1:0-7557 GCA_964416885.1 uncultured Iamiaceae bacterium | reverse complement strand
CCTCCGAGCTGGCGGTGCAGGAGGCCCTGGCCGACGCCCTGGTCGGGCGGACCGCCATCGTCGTCGCCCACCGGTTGAGCACGGTCCGGGACGCCGACTCGATCGCCGTGGTCGAGCACGGTCGGGTCGTCGAGCAGGGCACCCACCTCCAGCTCCTCGCCCTCGACGGCCGCTACGCCGAGCTGTGCCGCACCCAGCTCGCCGGCGGCCCCGATGTCGTCGACGCCGCCGACGAGGAGCCCGCGGCCTGACCCTTCGTCCCGAACCGGTGCGAATCGTTGCGCGTGCAAGTAGAATGCGGGGCATGCCGATCCAGCGCCTGAACCATGCGGTCCTCTACGTGCGGGACATCGAGCGCACGGCCCACCTGTACCGGGACGTGCTGGGCTTCCGCACCGTCGTCGAGATGCCCGGTCAGGCGCTGTTCCTCCAGGCCCCCGGCTCCACCAACGACCACGACCTCGGGCTGTTCCAGATCGGCGCCGGGGCCGGGCCATCGCAGGCCGGGCGCACCACCGTCGGGCTGTACCACCTGGCGTGGGAGGTCGACACCCTGGCCGAGCTGGCCCGCATCGAGGGCCTGCTCCGGGCCGAGGGCGCTCTGGTCGGGGCCTCCGACCACGGCACCACCAAGGCGCTCTACGCCCGCGACCCCGACGGCATCGAGTTCGAGGTGTCGTGGCTCGTGCCCGCCGACCAGCTCGACCAGGGCGGTGTCGTCGACATCCGGCCCCGCCCCCTCGACATCGCCCGGGAGGCGGAGCGCTACGGGGCGGACACCTTGGGCGGGGTGGGCGTCTCGGTCCCCGCCGCGAACGTCCCTCACGCTGAGTGAGCGATCGCTCGACGGTCCCACGTAGCGTGGGGTAGCGTCGCCGCCATGGCGACGTCCCGGGCGCTCGGTCGGCTGCTCGCCGGCGCGATGGTGGTGCTCGTCGCGCTGGTCGGGCTCTCGACCGCCGCCACCGCCGACCCGGGCCCGGCCTACCCGCCCGCGGTCGGCGACGACGAGGTCGTGGTCGCCGACGGGTCGGGCCCGGACCGCGCCGACGAGGCGTCCGATGCGGGAGAGGCGACCGACGCCGACGGGTCGACCGCGGTGACGCCGGCCGGCGTCGGTGCCCCCGGCGACGGGGGCGGCATCGGTGCGTCGCAGGTGCTGATCCTCGCCGGCGCGGCGGCCCTGCTGGCCGGGGGCGTGGTCGCCATCGCCCGCCGGATCTGACCGCCGCGAGCGTCGCGCCCGCACCCCACCCGAACCTGCGGCACTTGTCGAGCAGGACCGTCGCCAACTGCCGCACGTTCGGGAGTGGGCGTCAGGACGGCCGCACGTTCGCGCCGGGTCGACGAGCCTGCGGCACTTGTCGAGCAAGACCGTCGATAGCTGCCGCATGTTCGGGGGTGGCCGGGCCGGCGTGCCACGATCAGCCGATGCCGGCCCATCACGAGAGCCCGCTGCGCGGGCTGCCCCACCGGGTCCGCCGGTCCCGCGTCCTCGCCCGTGATGCCCGACGGGCCGGTCTGGCCCCGGTCCGACCCCTCCCGCCGTCCGACCGCCGGCCCGACGAGGTCCGCACCACCGTCGACGCCACGATCCGCCCGGTCGGCCCCGGCCGCTACCGCAGCCTCGACTGGGCGCCGGGCGAGCCCCACGTCCTCCGCTCCGACATCGGCGGGACGGCCTCGCCCGACCGGGAGGCCGCTCGCCGGTCGCTCCTCTACGTGGCGCACCACACCGACGTCCACGTCTGCGACGCCCAGTCGCCGGCCCGCCTGGAGGGCGGCGAGACCTTCGGCTGGGTGAACCCGGGCTCCGACGGTGGGCACCGGCCCCAGGAGACGATGACGACCCACGTCCTCGACCAGCTCGTCGCGGCCACCAACGCCGTCGTGACCAGCCCGCTGAGCGGCGCCGAGATGGCCTGGTGCGTCCAGACCGGCGACAACGTCGACAACCGGGGCACGGCGGAGCTGCGCTGGTGGCTCGACGTCCTCGACGGTCGTCGGGTCGAGCCCAACACCGGCGCCCCCGGCCGGTACGAGGGCGTGCAGCGCTCGGGCTGGAAGGGCGCCTGGCACCCGGACCGGGCCGGGCGCGACCGCCGGTCCCGGGCCGGCTACCCGTACCTCCCGGGTGTCCTCGATGCGGCGGTGGCGCCCTTCGACACCGTCGGCCTCGCCGTGCCCTGGCTGGCGGTGTTCGGCAACCACGACATCCTGTTCCAGGGGACCTTCGGCCCCAACCCGGGCGTTCGGCTCGACTGGCTGGGCACCATGCTCGAAGGCACCGGGCGCAAGCCGGTCGGTGCGGCCGGGCTGGTGCGCGCCCTGGCCGCCGCCCACGCGGCCAAGGGTGACCCCCGGGCGTGGGAGCGGCGGGCCGGCGGCGCCTTCGTCCAGTCCGTCACCCCCGACGCCGAGGCCCGCCGGCCGGTGGCGACCGACGACTACCTGGCCGCGGTCCTGGCGCCGAGCGACGGTCCGGGCCCGGTCGGTCACGGCTTCACCGCGGCCAACCGGGCCGAGGGGACCACCTGGTGGTCCCGGCCCGAGGGCGAGCACATCCAGGTCATCGGGCTCGACACGTGCAACCACACCAACGGCGACGGTGGAGGGATCGGCCCCCGGCAGCGGGACTGGCTGGTCGACCAGCTCGAGCGGTGCCACCGTCGGTTCCGCACCGACGACGGCCGCTGGGTCGACGGCCCCGGTCCCGACCGGCTGGTGATCCTGCTCAGCCACCACACCACGTGGACGATGGGCAACCGGGTCGACGACAGCGCCGACCCCGGGCGCCGCACGCTGGGCCCCGACGTCGTCGCCCTCCTCGACCGCTTCCCCAACGTCGTGCTGTGGGTGAACGGCCACACCCACGCCCACGCGGTCGTCGGCCATCGGCGCACCGAGGGCGGCGGGTGGTGGGAGGTCAACACCGCCAGCGGCATCGACTTCGGTCAGCAGGGCCGCACGATCGAGCTGTTCGCCAACGGCGACGACACCCTGTCGATCGTCGCCACGGTGATCGACCACGCCGCCCCGCCCCGGGTGGCCCATCGTCGCGACGGGCAGTGGTCACCGGTCGAGCTGGCGTCGCTCAGCCGGGAACTGGCCGCCAACGACGACCAGTGGCTCGACCCGGTCCCGCTGGGCCTCGGGGCCGTCGAGGACCGCAACGTCGAGCTGCTGGTGCCGGCCCCCTTCGCCCTGCGCCCCTGACGGGACGCGACCGACCCGAGCTGACGGGACCGGAACGGACCGAGAGCGAGCGCGGGCCGGAGCCGGGGTCAGGCCCCGCGTCCCCCGTCGTCGGCCCCGTCCTCGGTCGCGGGGTCGGCCCGGACGCAGCCGGCCAGCACGGCCCGGAACGTCGACCGCACGACGGCCACGGCATCGCCGTCGGCCGCGCCGACGTGCTGGCTACCGACCTGGCCGGCGACGAGGACCTGGGTGAAGGTGGCCAGGTCGAGCCCGGCGGGCGGGCGGAGGCCCTCGCTGGCCATCAGCTCCTCGATGGCCGCCTGGAGCTCGGCCCGGAACCGGGCCCGGGTCGCCGACACCTCGCGCAGCAGGTCGGGGCGGCGCAGGGCGTGGAGGAGGAACTCGGTGCTCAGCACGAACCAGTCCCGGTCGGGTGAGCGCAGCGAGATGACCTGCTCCATCACGTCCTCGAACGGGTGGTCCGACCCGGCCGCGGCCGCGGCTCCGGCCCGGATGGCGGTGACGGTGCGATCGGTGGTCCGACGCCACAGCTCCAGCAGGAGCTCGTCCTTGTCGGCGAAGTTGCTGTAGAAGGCGCCGCGGGTGAACCCGGCGCGAGCGCAGATGTCCTCGATGGTCGCGGCCTGGAACCCGACCGCGCAGAACGCCTCGTAGGCGCCATCGAGGAGCCGCTGACGGGTCTCCTCCCGGGTCGGTCGGTTCGGCGCGGAGGCGGGTGGGGCCGGCGAGGACATCGCCGACGACGGTACCCGGGCCGACCGAGGCGGGGCTGCGCTCAGGTCGGCGCGGCGAGCCAGTCGACGAGGACCTGGGCGAGCTCGGGACCGCGGTCCTCCTGGAGGAAGTGGCCGCCGCCCTCGATGGTCGTGTGGGGCTGGCCGGCGGTGCCCGGCACCTTCCGGAGGAAGACCCCGTCGCCTCCGCCGGTGATCGGGTCGGCGTCGCTGAAGGCGAGGAGGAAGGGCTTGTCGAACCGCTCCAGCACCTCCCACGCCGCCACGTTGTCGGCCGAGGCCGGGTCGTCGGTCGACGTCGGCACCAGCGTCGGGAGGATCCGGGCGGCGGCCTTGGCCTCCTCGACCGGGAAGGGGGCGTCGTAGGCGGCGATCACCTCGGGGGCCAGGTCGGTGGTGCAGCCCCCGTTGATGATGGCGCCGGTCGGGAAGGTCTCGGTCTCCTGGCTGAAGCGCTGCCAGGCCAGGAAGGCGTCGCTGGGCGCGCCGTGGCCGGTGGGCAGGCCGGTGTTGCCGACGGCGACCCGAGCGAAGCGGTCCGGCTCGGCGGCCACCAGCCGGAGTCCGACCAGCCCGCCCCAGTCCTGGCCGAAGAAGGTGATGTCGCGCAGGTCGAGCCGACCGAACAGGGCCTGGCCCATCCAGCCGACGAGCCGGGCGTAGCTGTAGTCGGCGGTGGCGAGCGGCTTGTCGCTGCGGCCGAAGCCGACCAGGTCGGGGACGACCACCCGGTGCCCGGCTGCGGCGAGCACCGGCACCATGTGGCGGTACAGGTACGACCACGACGGCTCGCCGTGCAGCAGCAGCACCGGGGCGGCGTCGGCCGGGCCCTCGTCGACGTAGTGGACCCGGAGGGTGCCGCCCTCGCCGTCGTCGACCTCCACGTAGTGGGGGGCGAACGGGTAGCCGGGCAGGTCGGCGAACTGCTCGTCGGGGGTGCGGTAGGTCTCCATCAGGGCTCCTCGGTCGTGATCACGATGCGGTGGAGGTCGTCGCCGACCTCGACGGGGCCGGCGAAGTGGGCGGCGGCCAGGGCGCGCCAGTCGTCGCCGCCGCCGGGCGGGATCGACGGCACGTAGTGGGTGAGGACGAGCGTCCCGACCCGGTTGCGGGTCGCGGTGTCGGCGGCCTGCTCGACCGACGAGTGGTAGTCGAGGATGTCGACCATCCGGGGCACGCCGATGGCGCGGACGATGTCGGCCCGCACCGCGGTGTGGACCAGCGCCCCAGCGTCGGCGCACAGCCGGTCGAGGCCCTCGCAGGGCACGGTGTCGCCGGCGAGGACCACCGACGCGCCACCGGCGTCGACCCGGAACCCGATCGTGGGGTGGACCGGGCGGTGGTCGGTGGGGGCGCAGGTGACGGTGATGCCGGGCAGGTCGAGGGGCACGGCGCCGTCGGCCACCTCGACCACGGTCACCGGCGGCTCGTGGTCGAGGTCGTCGTGGTGGGCCAGCCGGTAGCCGATGTCGGGGGCGAGGGAGGCCAGCAGGTCGGTGACCACCTGCCGGGTGCCGGGGGGCCCGATGATCGTCAACGGCGTGGGGGCGAAGGTGGTGACCCAGCGGCTGGTGATCACGTCGCCCAGGTCGGTGATGTGGTCGCTGTGGAGGTGGGTGAGCAGCACGGCGGCGACCTGGCCCGGTCCGACGGCCGCGCCGGCGAGGCGCATCATCACGCCCCGACCGGCGTCGACGAGGAGGTGGACGTCGCCGACGCTCACGAGGGTCGACGGCCCGGCCCGGTGTGGGTCGGGGAGGGGGCTGCCGGTGCCGAGGAGGGTGACGGTGATCTCGCTCATCGAGCGTCCTCCATCGCCGCCAGCGTGACCGGGTCGAGACGTTGGTAGGTGTTCTCCAGCTCGTCCTGGACGACGGTGGCGACACCGTCGGTGCTGAGCATGTCGAGCGGGGCGTCGAGCGTCCGGGTGCTGAACGACCAGCCGTCGGGGAGGGCCAGCCGGCTGCCGAGGTCGGGCAGGGTGGCGAGGGTCTGGGTGGGGTCGACGCTCAGGCAGTACGCCTGCATCACGTAGGTCCAGCCGTCGGGGTCGTGGAGCTGGAAGAGCTGGCGGCCGGCGGCGAAGCGGAAGATCGTCTGGCGGGCCACCGATCGCTGGGCGTAGCGCTCGCCCACCGGGAGGGTCGGGCCCAGGGCGACGGTGGCGACCAACGACATGTCGATGGTGCCGAAGCGGGCGAAGGTCCGGGTGGCCGGCGGGGCCAGGGAGACGATGGTGTCGAGCAGCCAGCGACGGGGGCCGTTGAGGACGGCGAGGAGGGCACCGTGCTCGGCGGCGATGGCGGCCGGGTCGAGGGCGTCCCAAGCGTCCTGCGGGCAGTCGTTCAGGCCCAGCGAGTTGTAGATCGCCGCGGTGTGGGAGCCCGTGTCGTCCTGGGTGACGAGGAGGACCTCGCCGTAGCGGACGTCGCACAGGCCGTCGGGGAACAGGGCGTCGGTGCTCGTGGCGCCGACGGGGATGGCGGCGGGGGTAGTGGTGGCGGCGGGGCTGTCCATGGGCCCTCCCAAAGTCGTGTCAGTCTGGATGACAGAAGATCGTAGGTCGGCGGAGGCCTCGGCGCCAGGGGCCCACGCCCGACCAGCGCTCGTCCCGATCCTCTGACTAGGGTCAGAGGATCGACGAAGAGGTCATCGCCCAGGTCCGCCGGTTCAACCGGCTGGTGACCCGCCGGGTCGGCGCGCTCGACCAACGGTTCCTCGCCCGGGACCGTCCGATGGGGGCGTCGCGGGTGCTCTGGGAGATCGGGGAGGCCGGCTGCGACCTCCGCACCCTGCGGGCCCGGCTCGGCCTCGACTCCGGCTACCTGAGCCGGGTCGTGCGCTCGCTGGCCGACGCCGGGCTGGTCGCCGTCGAGGAGGACGCCGACGATCGACGGGTCCGGGTCGCCCGGCTCACCGCCGCGGGCCGGACCGAGCGGGCGGTGCTCGACCGGCGCAGCGACGAGCTGGCGGCCGACATGGTCGCCGGGCTCGGCGACGGGCAACGGGCCCGGTTGGTCGCCGCGATGGGCGAGGTCGAGCAGCTCCTGACCGCAGCCCTGGTCCGGGTCACCGTCGTGCCGGCCGACGACGAGCGTGCCGTCCACTGCATCCGCGAGTACGTGGCCGAGCTGGGCCGCCGGTTCCCGCAGGGCTTCGACACCGGGTCGGCCGCCCCGGCCCCGCTCGACCTCTGCATCCTGGCCGAGCTCCAGGAGGAGCCGGTCGGCGTCGGCGGCCTCATCGTCCGGGGCGAGGGCGTCGGCGAGGTCAAGCGGATGTGGGTGTCACCGGCGGCCCGGGGCCTCGGGCTGGGCCGGCGCCTGCTCGCCGCCCTGGAGGTGGAGGCGGCCGCCCGTGGGTGCAGCACCCTCCGGCTCGACACCAACGAGGTCCTCCCCGAGGCGATCCGCCTGTACGAGACCAGCGGCTATCGGCAGGTCCCCCGCTTCAACGACGACCCGTACCCCACCCACTTCTTCCAGAAGGACACGGTCTTCCAGAACGACACGGTGCCCGACACCGGGCTCAACGGCCCCTGAGGGCGTCGGCGTCGTCGTAGTACTTGAGCTCGATGACGTTGCCGCTCGGGTCGGCGACCTTG
>CAYQGF010000178.1:0-7577 GCA_964416885.1 uncultured Iamiaceae bacterium | reverse complement strand
CGGGCCGGCCGACCTTGGCCCCGATGGCGGCCGGCACCGAGAAGCCCATGGTGCCGGCGCCGCCGGAGTTGATCCACGTGTAGGGGTGGTCGAAGCGCCAGTACTGGCTGGCCCACATCTGGTGCTGGCCGACGCCGCTGGCGAGGATCGTGTCCGGGGGCACCGAGTCGCGCAGGGTCTCGAGCACGGCCTGGGGCTTGAGCTGGTCGCCCTCGACGTGGGGCTCGTAGGCGAGCGGGTAGCGCTCCTGCCAGCCGCTGATCTGGCTGTTCCAGGGGGCGCGGTCGGGTGCCGCCTCCCCCGCGGCCAGGCGTCGCCTCAGCGCCGCGACCAGGTCCTCGATGATCAGCTTGCAGTCGCCGTTGATCGGGACGTCGGGGCGCCGGACCTTGCCCAGCTCGGCCGCGTCGATGTCGGCGTGGATGACCTTGGCCTCGGGGGCGAAGGCGGGGATCTTGCCGGTGACCCGGTCGTCGAAGCGGGCGCCGAGCGTGATCAGGAGGTCGCTGCGCTGCATGGCGGTGACGGCCGTGTAGTTGCCGTGCATGCCCGGCATCCCGAGGCAGAGCCGGTGGCTGTCGGGGAAGGCGCCCCGGGCCATCAGGGTGGTGACGACGCGGATGTCGGTGAGCTCGGCCAGCTCCCGCAGCGCCTCGGCGGCGCGGGCCTTGAGGATGCCGCCGCCGACGTAGAGGACCGGTCGCTCGGCGGCGAGGATCATCTCGGCGGCCCGGTCGATGGCGGCCGGGTCGCCGCTGGTGGCCGGGTGGTAGCCGGGCAACGAACGGGCGACCTCGTCGTCGGTGGGCCACTCCCAGCCGGTGGCCGAGGCCGGGTTGGTCGGGTCGACGATGTCCTTGGGGATGTCGACCAGGACGGGGCCGGGCCGGCCGGTGGTGGCCAGGTGGAAGGCCTGGCGGATGGCGAGGGTGATCTCGTCGGCCGACGTCACCAGGAAGTTGTGCTTGGTCACGGCCTGGGTGATGCCGGTGATGTCGCACTCCTGGAAGGCGTCGGTGCCGATGGCGGGCCGGGGCACCTGGCCGGTGACGACGACCATCGGGACCGAGTCCATGTAGGCGTCGGCGAGGGGGGTGACGATGTTGGTCGCCCCCGGGCCGCTCGTGACCATGGCGACGCCGGGCCGTCCGGTGGCGTGGGCGTAGCCCTCGGCCATGTGGCCGGCGCCCTGCTCGTGCCGCACCAGGATGTGGCGGATCGGCGAGTCGAGCACCGGGTCGTACACCGGGAGGATGGCGCCCCCCGGGAGACCGAAGATCACCTCCGTCCCCTCCGTCTCGAGGGCACGGATCAGCGCCTGTCCTCCGTTCATGTCCATCGTGGGTGCTCCTGGGTCTCGGGTCGGTCAGTGGTGGGACGGCGTGCGGCCGTGCTGGCGGTGGGCCAAAACGACGACGACCTCCCACGAGGGGAGGTCGTCAGAGCGCACGCGAGTGATGCCGGCGGCGTGCGCTCTTAGTTCCCGAGTACGAGGAGGGTGCCGGCGGACATCGGGGGGAAGCATCGCGCGGGACAGCGCGCCGCGTCCAACCCCTTCGTGTCCGTCAGCCGGCCGCGCCGCGGCCGCTCACGAGGAGGCGGTGGAGGACGGCGATCAGGTCGGCCCGCGACACCATGCCGACCAGGCGCTGCTGGGCGTCGAGCACGGGCACGTGGCGGTAGCCGCGCTCGACCATCAACCCCACCAGGTCGGTCACCGGGGCGTCCTCGGGGATGGTGGCCACGTCGGTCGTCATCAGTTGGTCGACCGGCGTCAGGTCGCCGGCGTCGAGGTTGAACAGGTCGACGATGGCGACGATGCCGAGCACGTGGCGCTCGTCGTCGATGACGGGCAGCGCCTTGACCCGCCGCTGGTTGATGAGGATGCGAACCCGGTAGAGGCTGTCGGCCGGGCCGACGGAGGCGACGTCGGTGTGCATCACGTCGCCGACCCGGCGATGGCCGAGCTGCCGGTCGAGGGCGTGGGCCTCGGCGTCCTGGACCAAGGCGACCACGTCGGCGGGGGCGATGTCGAGGCCCCGGTCGAGGCGGGCCATGGCCGCGGCCACGTCGGCGGTGTCGACCCCGCCCCGTCCGTGGGCCGCGGCATCGGCCTCCCGGCCCGGAGCGAGCGCAGGGGCGGCGGGGGCGACGGCGACGTGCGGGTACTGCCGGCCGAAGGCCCGGTGCACGGCCACGCCCGACGCCACCAGGACGACCGACCCCAGCCCCACCGGCCAGAACGCGAACGTCACGCCGTGGCCGGTGACCGCGGCCGGGGCGAGGGCGGCGGTCAGGGCGCACGCCCCGCCGGGCGGGTGGAGGCACCGCAGGGCGATCATGGCGGCGATGGCCGCACCGACGCCGACCGCGGCGGCGAGCGGCGACCACCCGATCGCGGCCGCCGCGGCCAGCCCCACCAGGGCCGACACCACGTTCCCGGCGACGACCGACCAGGGCTGGGCCAGCGGGCTGCCGGGCACCGCGAACACGAGCACGGCCGAGGCGCCCATCGGGGCCACGATCCAGGGCAGGTCACCAGTGGAGCCGAGGGCCAGCCGCCCGACGAGCCCGGTGACCAGGATGCCGACGAGCGCGCCGACGAAGCCTCGGGCCACGTCGACCGCCCGCGGCGCCCCCTGCGCCGGGAGCAGGCCCGCCCACGGCCGAACGGGACGTGACGCGGTCATGAAGTTGTTACGGATCGGGGTCTGACCCCGATCCGTAACACCGGTCCGCGCACGCTCCTAGTTCTTCAGCGGCTTGTGGCGGGCCCACTTCCACCATTGGGAGGTGGAGCGGAACGGGCCCATCTTCTTGACGAAGCCCCGCTTGGCCAGGTCGTCCATTACCCGGAGGGCGGCGTACTGGAGGCCGAGGAAGGTGTCAACGCCGGCGAAGTAGCCGCCGAGGGTCATGGTGCCGACGGCGTACATCGTGCCCGGGGCGTTCTGCGTGCCCCGGATCTCGAAGGTGCGCTCGACGTCGAGCCGGCCGAGCGGGTTGAGCCCGGCGCCGGAGTGGTCGAGCAGGTCGGCGAAGAGCCGGTGCTCGCGGATGTTCGCCTCCAGGCCGGTGGCGTCGATGATGAAGTGGGCCGGCACCTCCAGCAGCGAGCCATCGCTGGCCTTGACCTTGGTGACCACGGTGCCGTCGGGGCCGGGCACCACCGAGTCGACGACGCCCGTGTAGGTGCGGTACCAGCCCTCGGCCCGGCCCCGCTTGAGCTGTTCCTTCCAGTCCTTGCGGTTGGGCGTGGTGGTGCCGGCCAGCGACTTGTAGAACGCGGCCCGGTCCTCGCCCTCCAGCTTCTCGAACTTGACCTTGTTGGCCCCGCCCCAGGAGGACTTGGGCCAGTTGAAGCCCTGGTAGATCCAGCCGTTGCGGGCCTTGCGGCGCAGGAAGATGTTGGGCCCGAATGACTCGGTGCGGTAGGTGCGGAACAGGTGGAGGATCTGGGTCTGGAGCCCGTACTTGTCGCGGTCGTCGATCAGCCGCTGGAGGACCCGGGAGGCGACGATGCCGTTGCCCCGGATCACCACCACGCCGGGGCGCCGCTTGAGCTCCTCGTAGACGTGCTCGTGGGGCTCGTAGGAGTTCACGACCCGCACGTAGTCGTCGTAGGTCGACCGGTACTGCTGGAGGTCGGGCAGGAAGGCCACCCCCGGGTAGCCGACCGCCACGTGGACGTAGGTCGAGCGGAACGCCACCCGCTTGGTGGGCGTGGTGCCCTGGGGCGGGGTGAGGATCGAGAAGTAGCCGCCGCCGTAGCGCCGCCGCACCATCCGGACCTGGCCCTTGGAGACCATGTCCCAGTACCCCATGCGAGCGGCCTCGGCCTCCATCGTCTCGAAGACGTGGCCGGCGCGGGGCGTGTAGTAATCGCGCAGGATGGGCTCGGTGCAGACGTTGTAGATCGGGTCGACCGTCTTCTCCTTCCACGCCTCGCGGAAGGCGAAGGAGGGGAAGCCCCACATGTTGTCGGGCATCGACTGCGAGTCGGACCGGAGCCGCTCGGGCCGGGGGATCTGCGAGCACTTGGTGAGGTACTCGTAGGTCTGCCATGGCACGTCGAGGTTGGTGAGCACCCGCATCTGGTCGGCGGGCATGCCGGCGATGCGGAGGAAGTTGGCCATCACGAAGCTGCCGATGCCGCCGCCGATCGACACCAGGGGGACGTCGTAGACCGGGATGCCGGCGTCGGCCACCATCTGGTCGGTCCACACGTCGGTGCCGATGAGCTGGGGCGTCAGGTCGCCGGGCTCGGACGGACCGGTCGGGTCCGGCATGTCCACCTTGAGCTGCGAGCTGTTGATGCTGATGGTCGCGCCGTGATCGGTCACGTTCTCTCCCTCGGGTCGCTCAGGCCACTGCGGCTTCGGTGAACACCACGTCGAAGCGTTTGCACCACACTTGCACGCTCTCGACCGTGGCGGGATCGATGTCCGCCGGGAGCTCGTAGTTCTGCGATCCCTGGTTGCCCCGCAGCTCGCCCAGCTCGATCCGCTCGCCCCCGACGACGACCGCGGCGTAGAGGTCGGGGCCGTTGTCGGTGGCGAAGTCGTCCTCGAAGCGGACGAAGGTCTGGGCGCCGTCGGTGAGCAGGTTCACGGTGCCCTCACCGGGGTGGCCGACACCGGTGAAGGCACCGGTCGCCGCGGTGGTGACCGTGGCCCCGGGCGCGGCGTCGCCCTCGGCGGTGCCGGTCGGCGTCTCGGCCGAGGCCCCCGAGTCGAACGCCGGGCCGGCCTCCTCGACCTTCTTGTCGGTGAACAGCGTCTGGACCCCGAACACGCCGAAGGCGAGGAACGCCACCACCGCGACGACCACCACACCGACCCCGATCAGCAGCGGGGCCTTGCTCTTGGCGGGCGGCCGCAGGTGCGGGGGGAGCTCCGGGCCGGTGTGGGGGGCGGGCGGTCGGGGGGCGGTCACCGTGGTCTCCAGGGGCGTGTCACGGGCGGGTTGTGGGCACGGTACGGACGGCCGGACGGGTCGACCAGGGGGCCGGCGCCCCGGGGTCCGGTCCCCGTCGCCCGGCGGCCAGGCCCGGGGCCTAGGCGGACACCGGCTCCGGCTCCGGCTCGGAGTCGACCTTCTTGATGGCGGCGTCGAACAGCGGTCCGGTCATCGCCGTGGTGACGAGGGCCATCACCACGCAGCTCAACTGCATGATCGGGCTGATGGCACCGGCGTCGACGGCCACGAGGGCAGCGACGAGCACCAGCAGGCCCCGGCAGTTCATCAGGATGCCGATCACCGAACCCTCGGCCCACGACAGCCCGCCCAGCCGGGCGAACACGGCGCCACCGACCAGCTTGCCGACGATGCCGGCCACGACGATGACGACCAGGCCCGGCAGCGCCGCGGCCTGGAGCTTGGTGAAGTCGGTGTTGAGCCCGCTGAAGGCGAGGAAGATCGGGAGCAGGATCACCGCGGTGAACTCGCCGATGCGGGAGTTCAACTCCTTCCAGATGGCCTCGCGGGGCTCCGGCATCGCCAGCCCCGCCATGAAGCCGCCGACGATCACGTTGATGCCGATGCGGTCGGCGACGTAGCTCGAGGCCACGGCGACGGCGATGAAGATGGCGAAGGTGTCCGACGACAGGACACCGGTCTCCTGGTACTTGCGGCCGAGGGGCGCCAGCAGCCGCTTCACCCCGAACAGCATCACCACGATGTAGATGGCGGCGAACGCCCACACCTGGACGAACGCCTTCTCCTTCGCCACGCCATCCGCGGTGGCGATGGTGAGGAACATCAGGACGGTGACGCACGCCGCCGCCGCGATGCCGGTGGCCCCCATCGAGCTGGTGGTCAGGCCCTTCTCCTGGAGGATGCGCGCCATCACGGGGAAGGCGGTGACGGCCAGGAGGGCACCGACGAAGAGCGTGAAGCCGAGCCGACTGGGCTCCGTCGGCGTGCCGAAGCCGTTGACGAACTTCTCGTTGAACAACATCGGGGTGATGAGGAACCCGAGGAGCACGGGGACGCCGACGGCGCCGATCGCCACCAGGCCGATGCCCTTCTCCTTGCCCTTGAGCGTCCGGCTGTTGACCTCGATGCCGACCAGGAACATGAAGAAGACCAGGGCCAACTGGCCGATCACGCCGAGCACGCCCTTGGCCTGGGCCGGGAACAGGCAGGCGGAGACGTTGGGGACGAACTCCTTGCCGTTGACCATCGCCGGGTTCGACACGTCGCAGTGCAGGAAGTCCGGCGGGTTGTTGAGCTTGAACAGGGTGGGCCCGAGCAACGAGGGACCGAGCAGGATGCCGGCCACGATCTCTCCGACGACCTTCGGTTGGCCGACCTTGCTGGCCAGTGCTCCACACAGCCGCGCCGCGATGATGATCAGGACGATGTCGAGCAGCACGAACGCCACCGTGAACCCGGCCGGGAGGCCGGACGGTGCGAACGGCACCGGCATCATCGAGTCGGCAAGGACCATCGACGTCATCTCCGCTACCTCCCGGTAGGCCCGCGTCGGGCGGCACGACGCCCGACGTCGGCGGGGCACACTACGCGGCGATCTGCACCGTGTCAGCGGTCACCGGGAGACGGGGGACAGGTCCCCTCACCCGACCGGCCACCCGGGTGGCGACCGGGCGTTACAGTCCGCTCGGTCCGGGCGAGGTGATCCGGATGGTCGCCGCCCACGATGGGAAGGAGAGGTCGCCCATGACACCGGTCTTCCTCGGTCGCATCCAGACCCGCATCTACGTCTCGTTGCTCATCGGCGGCCTGTGGACGCTGATCATCACGCCGTTCCTCTTCATCAACCCCCCCGGCGAGGGCTACACGCTCGCCCTCACCAGCGACGTGCCGCTCGGCGACACCTACAAGCTCACGTTCGCCGCCCTGCTGATCACCACGGTGTTCGGCTGCCTCGTCTGGGAGCCGATCTACCACTTCCTCATGCAGTTCCGGTGGGAGAAGGACTGGCCGGCGTTCTTCCACCTGCTCCAGGTCGTCCCCGAGGGGCTGAGCACCTTCCTCCTCCTCCACGTGAGCTGGCTCAACCCGCTGCCGGACATCGGCCCCGACAAGCAGCAGTTCGTCCCCGTGCTCGCCTACATCTTCCTGTTCTCCTCCACCTGGATCGTCACCTGGCTGTTCGCCAACGGGCCCATGAAGATCTTCTTCATCCGTTGGCGGTTCAACGGCGGCAGGCTCGTCTGAGAGGCACCCATGGATCGCATCGCCGACTACACGTTCATCCAGCCCCTCGGAGAGGGGAGCAGCGGCAAGTACTACCTCGCCGCCGCGCCGCCCCGGCTCGGCATCGCCGCCGAGCAGGTGGCGGTCAAGGTCCTCCAGGTGGCCGCCGGGGAGGAGGCGTTCCACCGCCTGACCCGCGAGCTGCGCACCTTCGCCAAGGTCCGCAGCGCCCACCTGGTCACGCTGTACGACGCCGGCCAGGACGGCGGCCAGTGCTACTACGCCATGGAGTACTGCCCGGGCGGCTCGCTGGCCTACCCGACCCGCGAGGTGACCCGCGAGGAGGCGATCACCGCCGTCGCCGCCGCCGCCCGGGCCGCCCACGACCTCCACGAGGCCGGCATCGCCCACCGCGA
>CAYQGF010000177.1:0-7637 GCA_964416885.1 uncultured Iamiaceae bacterium | reverse complement strand
GGTCCGCAACCCCGACGCGGCCCGAGGCCACCTGACGACCGCGATCTTCGGCGGCTCCCGCAAGGGCTTCGACTTCGTCGACCTGGTGGTCCCCGAGGGCGTCCCTCACCCCGACGACTGCCCCTCGTTCCGGGACCCGCCGCCCGATGGCGTGCCCCGCTTCCCGCCGATGCGGTTCTGGGACGAGAAGGTCGAGGGCCGGGCCGCCATCGGCACCCCGCCGTGGGAGGACGCGCCCCGCACGTCGAGCCTGCGGGTGACGTGGGCCCGGTTCGACCGGCCGCCCCGCGGCCCCGACGGCGTGATGGACCCCTTCGCCGCGGTGCTGGTGGCCGACACCATGCCCGGCTCGGTGGGGGAGCGGGTCGGGCCGTCGGAGGAGATGTGGTTCTCGCCGAGCGTCGACCTCACCTACCACCGCCTGGGCGACTGGCGCTCGGAGTGGCTGCTCGGCGTCAACACCGCCCGTTGGGCCGGCGACGGCTACGCCTCGGTCGACATGGCCCTCTGGGACCTCGGCGACGACTGCCGCCAGGACCCCCACCTGGTCGCCTACGCCACCCAGGTCTGCCTCTTCACCTTCCTCCCGCCCCCGACGGCATGAGCTCGACACCGGCCCCGTCGGTCGCGGCGCTGTTCGACGACCTGGCCGACGGCTACGACCTCGACGTCGGGTTCTTCGACCTCGCGGCGACACCGCTGGTCGCCGCGGCGGCGCCCCGTCCGGGTGACGTCGGGCTCGACCTGGGAGCCGGACGGGGCGCGGTCACGGGCCCGCTCGCGGCGGCGATCGGACCGTCCGGCCGGGTCGTCGCCATCGACGTGGCGCCGCGGATGCTCCAGGGCTGGTCGTCGGCGACCGATCCGGCCGCAGCGCCCGTGCTCGCCCTGGTGGCCGGGGCCGAGGGGCTCCCGGTCCCGGACGCCAGCATCGACCTGGTGACGAGCGGCTTCCTGGTCCACGTGCTGCCCGACCCGGGCGTGGCGCTGGCCGAGGTGTCCCGGGTGCTGCGGCCGGGTGGGGCGTTGGTGGCCAGCACCCCGGCCCCGCACCCCCGGATGGCGGAGTGGGGCGCGGCCTACGGGCAGCTCTTCGTCGAGTACGCGCCCCGGGCCACGGCACCGCCACCGCCCGGCTTCGCTCCGGTCGCCCGGCCGTGGACCGAGGTCGCCGCTCAGGTCGGGCTGACGGCCCCGGAGATCACGGTCACGACGGTCGAGGTCCCGCTCGACGGGCCTGAGCACCTGTGGGCCTGGTTGATGTCACACGGCAACCGATGGCTGCTCGACCGGCTGGACGGTCCCGACCGCGTGGCGTTCCGGGACTCGGTCCTGCGCACGATCGTCGAGCACCACCCGACGGGCGGGCACGACCTGCTCGCCGCCGTGGCCCTCCACCGCTGCTGCCGGCCGACCTGATCGCGCGTCGCGCCCCCACCGTTCTGACCGAGGAGGGGCGCGCTTTCGGCCTCCTGGTCGTTCAGAACGGGTGGCGGTCCCGTCCTCGGCCGTTCTGACCGAGGAGGAGCGCGTTCTCGGCCTCCTGGTCGTTCAGAAACGGGGGATGGTTCGCCCGACGAGTCCCTGCTCCGCACCGGGTCGGGGACGCTCGACCTGCTCGTGCCGGCCATCGCGCCCGACGCCGTCGCGGTCGACGCCGTCCCGACCGACGAGCAGCGCTGCTCCTGACCGCGTGGCTCCGCCCGGACTGGTTGACTGCCGACCGTGGGGATCACACCGATGTCCGAGCGGTGCACCCGACCCGACTGGGTGCGCCGGCTCAACGCCATGGGCGCGGCGGCGGGCGGGGCCGACCGGATGGTGCCGCTCGTCGCCGACCACCTCGTCGACCACGCCCGGGCCTCCACCGGGGTCACCGACCCGGGCGACCTGGGCGACGGCGACTGGGAGGGCCGGCTGCGGGTGCTGGTCGACGCCGTCAACGGCAGCGACCTCCACGTCGTGGGCCGGATGCTCACCCGGGAGGAGCTGCTGCGGGGCCTCCGCACCCGCTTCCTCCTCGGCGACGCCCGCCGCCGCGACCCGGCCCTGGCCGAGGAGGTGATCGAGGCCCCGATCGTCGTCACCGGCCCGGCCCGCTCCGGCACCACCATCCTGTTCGAGCTGCTCGCCCTCGACCCCGGGCTGCGGGCACCGATCGCCACCGACGTCATCCACCCCGTCGTCCCGCCCGGCACGACGGCCGCCGAGGTCACGGCCATGACCGAGAGCGAGCAGGAGCTGTGGACCGACGTCCAGCCCGAGTTCGCCTCGCTCCACGAGCTGCGGTCGGACCTCCCGGTCGAGTGCATCACGATCGGCATCCCGTCCTTCGCCGGCAACCACTGGCCGATGCTGCTCAGCGACCTCGGCGGTTGGGCGCCCGACCTGACCGCCGACCTGGCCTGGCACCGGGCCGTGCTCCAGGCGGTCCAGCGCCGCGACCGTCTCGCCGAGCCCGACCGGCCGCCCCGCCGCTGGCTGCTCAAGACGCCCGGCTACCTGATGATGATCGACGACCTGCTCGCCGCCTACCCGGATGCCGTCATCGTCCAGACCCACCGCGACCCGGCCCGCACCATGCCGTCGACGGCCAGCACCGTGGCCATGATCCAGTGGCTGCGCACCGACGCCGTCGACCTCGACGTCGTGGTGCCGTTGATGGGCGCCCTGTTCGCCGATGCCCTCACCACGGTCGGCCGGCGCCGGCTCGACGGCTCGCTCACGGCCCCGTTCGGCGACGTCCGCTTCCTCGACCTGATGGCGGGCCCGGTCGACGCCGTGCGCCGGGCCTACACCCAGGTCGACCGGGAGCTGACGCCCGCCCACGCCGCCGCCATCGAGGCGTACCTGCGGGACAAGCCTCGCGGCAAGCACGGCGCCCACCGCTACACCGCCGAGGACTGGGGCTTCGACCCTGCCACCCTCCACGCCGAGCTGGCCGAGTACATGGCCCAGTTCGACGTGGCCGTCGAGGAGGACGCATGACCGCCGAGCCCAGCCAGCCCACCGGGTCGCGCCAGGCCTATGCCGAGCTGCTCGCCACCCTGGCCGAGGTCGGTGACCGCTACGCCGGCGAGGAGTGGGGCCTGACCGACCCGACCGACGTGGCCGAGGGGCTGCGGGTGATCCTCCACCACCTCGGCACCGGGATCGAGACCCAGCTCGAGCAGGACGCCGCCCACCCGACCTTCCGCTCGATCGTCGCCCCGTGGCGCAAGGCCCTCGGCGACAGCGCCGACACGATCTACCACGACGCCCGCATCCACCCGGCCGGCACCTACCGGGTCCGGGGCCGCACCGCGGGCGCCGTCTACGTCAGCTTCACCGTCGAGGCCGGCGCCGAGGAGGGGGCCTTCCCCACCGGCACCGTCGGCGTGCTCAACGACAGCCAGTTCGACGTCGCCCCCGACGGCAGCTTCGAGGTCGTCGTGGGCGGACCCGGGCCCGAGCGGCCCGGCGCCGACGGAGGAGGCGCAGAGAGCGGGGAACACGGGCCCGCAGGTGGCCCGTGGGGATGGCTGCCGCTGGCGCCCGACGCCTCCCGCCTCACCGTCCGTCACTACTGGGAGCAGGCCGAGCCCCCGGCTCGGCCCCCGGCGCCCGACCTGGCCCTCTCGATCGAGCTGGTCGCCGGCGCCGTGCCCGAGGAGCCCCCGGCCCCGACCGACGCCAGCGTGGCCGCCTCGATCCGCCGCATGAGCACCTTCCTCCGGGGCCGCACGATCGAGAACATCGCCAAGCCGGGGGAGGGCGACCCGCCGGCGTTCGTCTCCCGGGAGCCCCACGTCTTCCCGGCCCCGGTGCGCCCCGGCGACCACGCCCTCGCCGCCGGCGACGCCCACTACTCGATGGCGCCCTACCTGCTCGGCCCCGACGACGCCCTGGTGATGACCGTCCGCTGGCCGGAGTGCCGGATGGCCAGCGTGTCGCTGTGGAACCGCCAGATGCAGACCTTCGACTACCTCCGGGGCCGGGTCAGCCTCAACCGGGTGCAGTCGGTGCCCGAGCCCGACGGGACGGTGCGGATCGTCGTCGCCCACCGGGACCCCGGTGTTCCCAACTGGCTCACCACCGAGGGCCGCCCCTTCGGGCTGGTGTTCTGGCGGTTCTTCCTGGCCGAGGGCGAGATCGCCACGCCCGAGGCCGAGGTCGTCCCCGTCGGTTCGCTCGCGGGCTGACCGGCAGGGCCCCGCCGCAGAAGTTGGTCAGCGCGCTACCCGGACGGTGGCGCGGTGACCACGTTCGAGGGCCGTCGGCCGGAAGTTGGTCAGCGCGCCACCCATACGGCGGCGCGGTGACCAGGTTGCGGAGCGTACGGTCGACCTCCATGAGCGTGCGACCGGCCACCGTCGAGGACGTCCCCGCCATCGTCGCCCTGGTCCACGAGCTGGCCGCCTACGAGCGCGAGCCCGACGCCGTCGAGGCCACCGAGGCCGACTTCGTCGCCGCCCTCTTCCCGCCCGAGGGCGCCGGGGCGCCGACGACCCACGCCCACGTCGCCACCGTCGACGGCGAGGTCGTCGGGATGGCCGTGTGGTTCACGACCTTCTCGACCTGGACCGGCCGCAACGGGATCTGGCTGGAGGACCTCTTCGTCCGGCCCGAGCACCGGGGCTCCGGCCTCGGCCGCGCCCTGCTGGCCGCCCTGGCCCAGGTGTGCGTCGAGCGAGGCTGGCGCCGGCTGGAGTGGTGGGTGCTCGACTGGAACGAGCCGGCCATCGGCTTCTACCGCAGCCTCGGCTCGGTCCCCCAGGACGAGTGGACCACCCACCGCCTCACCGGCGAGGCCCTCGCCGCCCTGGCCAGAGTGGACGGATGAGCGTGACGCATTGGGGTCAGACCCCGATCCGTCACACGCCCTGAGCCCGGTCACGCCTACGGTCGGGGCCATGAGCGGCGACCTGGTGGTGCGCAACGTCCGGCCCCTCGGCGGCCCGGCCACCGACGTCGTGATCGTCGACGGGCGGATCGCCGCCGTCGGCCCGGCTCCCGATGGCCGACCGGACCACCCCGGGCCGAGCATCGACGGAGACGGCCGGCTCGCCCTGCCGGGCCTGGTCGACGCCCACGCCCACGTCGACGGCACCCTCTGGGGCCAGCCCTACCGGCCCCACGCCGCCGCGCCCGGCCTCCAGGGCCTGATCGACGGCGAGCGGGCGCTCAAGCACCACATCCCACCCACCGCCGAGCGGGCCGGCACCCTCCTCCAGGCCTACCTCGACAACGGCACCACGGTGCTGCGCACCCACGTCGACGTCGACACCGAGCACGGGCTGGCCCCGCTGGAGGCCGTGCTGGGCCTGGCCGAGGAGTGGTCCGACCGCATGGCGATCGAGGTCGTCGCCTTCCCCCAGAGCGGGCTGCTCGTGCGGTCGGGCACCGCCGACCTGCTCGACGCCGCGGTCCGGGCCGGGGCCGCCCACGTCGGGGGGATCGACCCGGCCGGCTTCGACGGCGATGCCGTCGCCCACCTCGACACGATCTTCGCCATCGCCGAGCGCCACGGCGTCGGGGTCGACGTCCACCTCCACGACCGTGGTTCCCTGGGCTGCTACGAGCTGGGCCTGCTGGTCGAGCGCACCGAGGCCCTCGGGATGGGCGGCCGGGTCGTCGCCTCCCACGCCTTCTGCCTGGCCGACCGGAGCCCCGACGGCCAGCGGGAGGCCGACGCCCTCCTCGAGCGCATCGCCGTCGCCGGGGTCGCCCTCGCCACGGTGGCGCCCGGCGACGTCGAGCCGCTCCCGTTCGCCCGCATCGCCGAGCTCGGCATCGGGCTGGGCCTGGGCCAGGACGGCATCCGCGACGCCTGGTCGCCGTGGGGCGACGCGGACATGCTGGGCCGGGCCGCCCTCATGGCCTGGCGGGCCGGGCACCGCCACGACGAGGACATCGCCGCCTGCGTCGACGTGGCCACGACCCGCGGCGCGGCGGCCATCGGGGTCGACGGCCACGCCCTCGTGCCCGGCGGTCGGGGCGACCTGGTGCTGGTCGACGCCGCAACGGTCGGCCAGGCCGCCGTCGACCACCCGCCCCGCGCCCTCGTGGTCACCGCCGGACGCCCCGTCGCCGGCCCGCTCGTCCCGTGATCGACCGGGACCTGAAGCGCTCGCTCGGCCAGATGGTCAAGGGCGTCCAGGTCGTCGGGGCGGCCCACGACGGGCTGGTGCGGGCCTACACGTCGCACTGGGTCTGCCAGGTCAGCTTCGAGGAACCGGTGGTGATGGCGTCGGTGTCCCCCAAGCACGACACCCACCCGCTGATCGCCGCCAGCGGCCGGTTCTCGGTGTCGATCCTCGGGGGCGACCAGGTCGAGGCCGGCCAGTACTTCTCCTACCCCGGCCACCGCATGGGCTACGTCGCCGACGAGTACCTGCGCACCGAGGAGGGCCTGCCCGTCGTGGTCGACTGCGTGGCCTGGCTGGCCTGCGAGGTCGAGCGGGTCGACTCCGGCACCTACGACCACGACCTGTTCTTCGCCCGGGTCACCGCCGCCGGCACCGGCCGGCTCGACCAGCCGCCGCTGCTCTACTCGTCCCGCCACGGCTGGCGGGTCACCGGCCCGAAGGCCCGCGCCCCCGGGGACTCGGTCCGGGACCGGCTCCTCGCCCGGGCCGAGCGCGCCGTCCCCCGCCCCGACGACGGCTGACGCGCGTCGGGGCGGAGGTTCTCGCGGGGCACCGGTCTCGCTAGCGTGCGCATTCGCTGTGGTCCCTCCCACCCCCGCCCGTCGGCCCCGTCTCCACCGTCTCCTGGTCGCTGCCGCGGCCGGGCTGGTGCTGATGTTCGGCGGCGCCTGCGGTGTCGGGCCCACCAGCCTCTCGCTCCTCGCCGTGGCGGGCACCCCGGCCAGCGTGGTCGACGATGCCCGGGGCCACGCCCCGGTGCCGGTGGCCGCCGAGTCCACCGCCCCCGCCCGCCGGGTGGTGCGCCGCGGGGTGACCGGCCGGGCCGGGCGCCGGGCCGTCCGGGCCGGCCGGACCGTGGTGGCGGTGATCGCCGCGGTCACCACGTGGCGAGGCCCCCCGCCGCGACGGGGGCCACCTCTCCTCCGCGCCTGACGTCCACCCGGACCGCCCGGGGGACCGATCTCGCGAGGGCCCCATGACGACCACCCCTTCCTCATCGGACGCCGCTGACCCGTCCGACGCCGACCCCGGCGACGACAGTGCCCCCGCGCCCCGGGGGCCGGGCCGCGGCCGCCCCGTCGGAGGCCAGGGTCGCCACGGTCGTCACGGCCCGGCCGGCGGCACGCCGGCCCTCGCCCTCGCCGCCCTCGGGATCGTCTTCGGTGACATCGGGACCAGCCCGCTCTACGCCCTGCGGGAGACGTTCCACGGGCACGGGCACGTCCTCCCGGTGACCGAGACGAACGTCCTCGGCGTCCTGTCCCTGATCACCTGGTCGCTGATCATCGTGATCAGCATCAAGTACCTGGCCTTCGTCATGCGGGCCGACAACGAGGGCGAGGGCGGCATCCTGGCCCTCACCGCCCTGCTGCGCCGCGGTGGCGAGGGGTGGACCGGACGGCGGAGGATCCTCCTGCTGGTCGGTCTGTTCGGCACCGCCCTGCTCTACGGCGACGCCGCCATCACCCCGGCCATCTCGGTGCTCTCGGCGGTCGAGGGCGTCACCGT
>CAYQGF010000176.1:0-7672 GCA_964416885.1 uncultured Iamiaceae bacterium | reverse complement strand
CGGCCAGGAAGCCGAACAGGGCGGCGTCCATCTCGTCGTCGAAGGCGTTGTGCTTGTCGGGGTTCCGGTTGGTGATGACGGCGACGGGGCCGTCCACCTCCATGTCGATCCGCTCGGTCACGCCGGTGAGGATGGCACCCGGGGCCGCCGGTGACGAGCGCGACCGGCGTCGAGGAGCGGAGCGCAGGCCCCGAGAGGTGCCTCGTGGTCGTGAGAGCCGGGCCGCCGCCGGGGGAGGGGTGGTGGCGGCGACCCGGCCAACGCGCACCCTATCGGGTCGGCGCTCACGGGTCAGACCGGCCCGGGGCCGATGGGCACGGCGCCGGGCGGCGGATCAGTCGGCGAGGATCCGGGCCTTGAGCTTCTGGAACTCGGCCTCGTCGATGGCGCCCTTCTCGCGCAGCTCCTGGGCCTGGGCCAGCTCGGCGGCGCCGCTGCTGCCCGAGGCCTCCCGGATGTAGGCCCGGAAGGCCTGGTCCTGGGCCTCCAGCCGGCCCACCTCGCGCTCGGCCATCGACCCGCCCCGGATGATCAGGTACAGGAAGACGCCCAGGTACGGGGTGAAGAGGATGGCGATCAGCCACAGGGCCTTGGCGACACCGCTCATGTCGCGGCTGCGGAAGATGTCGCCGACGACACGGATGACCAGGAGGATCCAGAGGAAGAAGAGGGTGAACCAGATGATCGACCAAAGGACCTGACCGACCTGGAACTCAGCGAGCAGCATGGCGCCGACGGTAGCCCCCTCGACCCCGACCTGCACTCGTGGCGCGGGTGGCGGACGGGTGGTTCGAGGATGGTTCTCGCCGGTCACGGGTTGCCCGAGGCCTCGGTGACCTACTCTCGGACGACCCACGTCGTCGCAGGACCGCCCGGGAGGCGCACCATGATCCGTCTCGCCGCCACCGCGGCCATCGCCATCCTGGCCAACGCCGTCGGCCTGGTGGTCGCGGCCGTCGTCCTCGACGACATGGCGCTCGACACGGTCGGCCTGATCACCGCGGTGCTGATCTTCACCCTCACCTCGATGTTGGTCGAGCCGCTGCTGCGCCAGATGGCGTTGAAGAACGTGCCCGCCCTCCTCGGCGGCACCGCCCTGGTGGCGACGCTCGTCAGCCTGATCGTCACCGCGATCGTCAGCGACGGCCTCCAGATCTCGGGCCTGCCGACCTGGCTGATCGCCACGGTGGTCGTGTGGGCCGTCGCCCTGGCCGCCCGTCTCCTGCTCCCCCTGGTGGTCTTCAAGAAGGTGCTCGCCGAGGGGTCCGTCCGCAGCAGCGGCACCTGAGCCCGGTGGCCACCGAGCCGGCCCCGCCGGCCGCCCCGGCCCGTCGCCGCGGCCGCGTCCGGCGGGTGGTGCTCGGCCGTCCGACCACCGGCGGGTCGATCCTCGCCCTGGTGTTCTGGTGGCGGTCGCTCACGCCGACGCTGATGCCGCGGAGCTGGGTGGCCCAGGCGGCCATCAGCGCCATCTGCACCCTGCTCGGCTACGCCCTCGGCACCGTCGGGGCGCGCCTGGTCCACCTCGTCCTCCGGCGTCTCGACCGGACGCCCGGCCCGGAGCTCCGAGGCCGGGTGCGCCAGGGGCTGGCCGTGCTCGCCGTCGGGACGGTTGCGGTCGGCCTGCCCCTGTGGCTGCGGTGGCAGGACGAGCAGCGGGAGCTGGTCACCCTCGACGCCCTCGCCCCGGTGGTCGTGCTCCCCATGGTGCTCCTGACCGTGGTGCTGATGGCCGTCATCGCCCCGGTCGGCCGGCTCGTCGGTGCGGCCGTCCGCAAGCTCGACCGGTGGAACCGCCGCCACCTGCCGACGGCGCTGGCCCGGCCCCTCACCATCGCCCTGGTGCTCGCTCTGGCGGTGCTCCTCACCCGCGACCTGGCCTTCGCCCGCTTCACCTCCTGGGCCGGGACGACCTTCGGCCTGGCCGACTCGGGCACGGCCGAGGGCACCGAGCGACCGACGGCGGCCACCGTCTCGGGCGGCCCCGGGTCGCTCGTGGCCTGGGACGACCTCGGCTTCCAGGGGCGGGAGTTCGTCGCCGGGGCCACGACGGTCGACGACCTGCGCGCCTTCCACGGCCCGGACGCCGAGGTGGAGGAGCCGATCCGGGCCTACGCCGGGCTGCGGTCGGCCGACAACGTGCGGGAGCGGGCCCGGCTGGCGGTCGCCGAGCTCGAGCGCACCGGTGCCTTCGACCGCGACGTCCTGGTGGTCGCCACGGCCACCGGCAGCGGCTGGATCGACCCGGACGCGGCCGAGGCCATCGAGCAGCTCCACGCCGGCGACACCGCCATCGTGTCGATGCAGTACTCGTACCTGCCGAGCTGGATCGCCTTCATCACCGACCTGGAGCTGGCGTCGGACGCCGGGGCCGTGCTGTTCGACGAGGTGTCCGCGGCGTGGCGGGAGCGGCCGGCCGACGAGCGGCCCCGGCTGGTCGCGTTCGGGCTGAGCCTGGGGTCCTTCGGGGCTGAGGCGGCTTTCGCCGGACGCGATGCCGCGACGTCGCTCGCCAACATGACCGCTCGCACCGACGGTGTGCTCCTCGTCGGGGCCGCCCACTCGAACCCGATCCTCCGGCAGCTCACCGCGGCCCGCGATGCCGGGTCCCCGGCCTGGGCGCCCGTGGTCGACGCCGGCGAGGTCGTGCGGTTCCGCACCCGCGACCCCGACCACGCCGAGCCCGACGGGCCGTGGCCCGAGCCGCGGGTGCTGTACGTCCAGCACCCGTCCGACCCGGTGACGTACTGGTCGGCCAGCTGGCTGTGGGCGAAGCCGGAGTGGATGGACGACCCTCGGGGCTACGACGTCCCCGACCGCGGCGGCTGGTTCCCGGTCGTCACGTTCGTGCAGGGCGTCTTCGACCTGATGGCCGGGTTCGGGGCGCCGCCGGGCTACGGCCACGACTACCGGCTCGACTACGTCGACGCCTGGGCCGACGTGGCCCCGCCGCCGGGCTGGACCGGGGCCGACACCGCTCGGCTGGAGGACCACCTCTTCGGGCACCCGTGACCGCGCCGTGACCGTGACCGTGACCACGTCGTGACGCCGACCGTGGGCGGAAGACCGCCGTCGACGGCGGGTACCGGTCCACGCTTGGAGGAACGGGGGCTGGGGCCTCGGGTCGCGCTCGCCGTCTCGGTCGGGGTGTTGGCCGTGGCGAACGGGGCCCGGTCGACGGTCGTTCCGTCGGCCTGGCACCTGGCCTTCAACCTGGCGACGGGGGTGGCGACGGTGGCGATCGGGCTGGCCGCCGGGCTGCGGAGCGGCGACCTCGGGCTGCGGCGGGAGCGGGTCGGGGCCGGGGCCCGGCTCGGCGGTGTCGTCTTCGCGGTCATCGCCGTCGGTGTCGGGCTGGGTGGGCTGCTCGGCCTGGTGACCGACGAGCGGGCCGACGTCTCGGCCGGGGCCATGGCCCTCCGTGCCCTCGTGGTGATCCCGCTCGGCACCGTGCTGGTGGAGGAGCTGGCCTTCCGGGGCGTCCTCCACGGGCTCCTCGTCCGGGTCACCACGACCCGGTGGGCCATCGTCGCCGGAGCTGTCCTCTTCGGGCTGTGGCACGTGCTCCCGGCGTGGCGCGGTGGCGGGGTCGATGCCGCCGCGGACCTCGACCGGAGCGTCACCGCCCTCGGGACCTTCGTCGCCACCACCGCCGCGGGGCTGGGCTTCGGTTGGCTCCGGGTGCGGTCCGACAGCCTCGTCGCCCCGGTGCTCGCCCACGTCGCGACCAACAGCGTCACGTTCGCGGTCGCCTGGGCCGCCACCTCGTGACGGACGGTCCATCCCCCGGCGCCACCTGACCCCTCACCCGGCTCGGGTGTGACCAGTAGGCTCGGGGCCGTGGATGACATCGTGCTCGGTCTGGTCGCCCTGGTCGCCGGGGTGGTGTTCTGCTTCAACGGCTATCGGGCGTTCCGCTTCGTGATCCCGGTGTGGGGCGCCTTCGTCGGGTTCGGAGCGGGGGCCGGCCTGGTCTCGGCCCTCACCGGTGACGCCGTCCTGGCCAAGCCGTTCGGATGGGTGCTGGGCATCGTGCTCGCCCTGCTCTTCGCGCTCGGCGCGTACCTCTACTACGCCGTCGCCGTGGTGCTGGCCATGACCTCGTTGGGCTTCCTCGTCGGATCGGCCCTCATGACCGCCCTCGGGGTGCGCTGGAACTGGGTCGTGACCCTCATCGCCGTCCTCGTCGCCCTGGTGTTCGCGGTCGTCGCCATCTCGTCGAACATGCCCCGCATCGTGCTCGTCGTCGTCAGCGCGATCGGCGGTGCCACGGCCATCGTCGGCGGGTTCATGCTCCTCGGGGGGACCCTCGACTCCGAGGACCTCAGCCGGGCCGCCGTCACCGAGCGCATCGACGACAGCTGGTTCTGGTGGGTGGCCTACGCCGTGCTCGCGATCCTGGGCATCCTGGTCCAGGCCGGCGCCAACGTCCGCGACGACGAGATCCGGGCGGCCTGGGCGCGAGAGGTCCGCGCCCAGGCCTGACCGGCGGGCCCTCTCGGCTCAGCCCAGGAGGATCTTGGCCTTCTTGGCCTCGAACTCGGCGTCGGTCAGCACGCCGCTGTCGCGCAGCTCGCCGAGCTGACGGAGCAGCTCCATCTGCTGGGCCATGTCGCCGGCCGAGGGGGGAGCGGGCGCCGCCACCGGGGCGGGGGCGGGGGCCGGCACGGGCTGGGGAGCCGGGGCCGCCGCCGCGGCAGCCGCCGCGTCCTGGGCGGCCCAACGCTGCTGTTGGCGGCGCTGGACCCGACCGTGCACGCTGCTGGCCACGGCGACGCGGCCGGCGGTCTTCAACAATCCCATTCGTCAGTTCCTCTCGTGCTGCTCGGCGGCGTCGAGCGCCTCGATCAGGTCGTGGACCGGGACACCACCGTCGGCGAGCAGACGGGCGCCGCCGCTCCGCCAGGCGTCGACGACGCCCAGCAGCCACCGCTCCTCGACCAGGACCACCGCGGCCAGCTCCCCGGCCTCGAGGTCGGCTCCGACCGCGGCGAGGTCCTCGTCGTCGAGCAGGCCGGAGCTGGCCCCGGCCCACAGCTCGGCGTCGAAGCCCTCGGCCTCCAGGTCGGTGGCCGGCACGGTGCGGGCACCGTCGGCGTCGGTCACCACGAACTCGACGTCGAGGATCTGGATCGTCCCCTTGTCGGCCAGGCCGAGGAGCAGGTCGAAGCCCTCGGGGTGGGGCCGTCCGTCGGGGAAGGCGACGACGAGGATGTCGACCGGTCCGAGCTCGTCGGCGGGGACGTCGGTGCTGGGCACGCTCGATCTCCTGGGGTGCAGAGGGATGGTGTGGCGTGACGCCCCCACCGGCGTCGCCGGCGAGCATAGGCACGCCGGTCGACGTGCTCTCGGGCAGGGGTCGAGCCTCAGTCCGTCTGCGGCGGCGGGTCCTCGTCGTCGACCGGCGGGAGGACGTCGCGCTCGAACGCGGCGACCAGGCGGAGGACCTCCACGATGTCGGTCAGGACCACCCGGGCGGCGCGGGCCGCGTCGTCGACGGTGGTGGCGGCGACCGAGCGGGCCCGCCGGGCCGCGTCCCGGACGGCCACGGCCCGGTGGTCGAGGTCGGCGAGCGCGTGGGTGACCGTGCTGGAGACGTCCATCCGGCCCAGGTGGGCCCGGACCCGCAGGGTGTCGAGCGCTTCCTGGAGCGCGGTCTCGGCGGTGGCGACGGCATCGTGGACCGTCTCGGTGTGGGCGGCCCGTCCGGCGTCGAGCTGGGCCTCGGCGACGAGCAGCTCGGCCTGGAGGCGCCGGGCGGCGTCGTCGAGCGAGCGGGAGTACGCGGCCCACGCCGCGTCGTCCGCGGCGTGCACCTCGTCGAGGGCGTGCCGGAACGCGGCGGCGGCCCGGCCCAGGGCGCCCGCGGCGGCGAGCGCCTCGCCCTCCTCGGTGGTGGTCGGGCTGGCGGTCTCGGTGTCGGTCATGACGACCTCCTCTCATCCGGAGCCGTCCTCATCGTCCGCCTCGGACGGCCGGGGCCCCAGAGGCCCCGGTCCCGGTGGGGTCGGGACCAACGCCTCTGGACACCGGGCCCCGACCGCCGACCGGGCGAGCATGGGCCCTTCCCGCGTCGGCGGGCCGCTCGCCTCGCGGGTAGCGTCCCCCGCTCGTGACGCCGGGTGAGGGTGCCGACCGGGTGCGGACGACGCTGTGGGCCGGGATGCGGGCGCCGTTCCTCGACGTCGCCACCCGGAGGTCGTGGACCATCGAGGCCAACGACGGGATCATCGCCACCGCCGGTCTCCTCCAGGGCTTCGCCGGTGCCGGGGCGTCGGACCGGATCCTGCTCTTCACCGCGGCCGCGGCCGCCATCGCCGGCGGCTTGGCCGTGGCCGGCGCGACCTGGGCCGAGCAGGCCGCCGAGCGCGACGCCCAGCTCCTCGCCGTCGAGCGGGAGGCCCACGAGCTGGCGCTCGACCCGCTGGGGGAGATCGAGGAGCTGGCCCGCTACTGGGAGGGCAAGGGCCTCGACCCCGACCTCGCCCGTCAGGTCGCCGAGCAGCTCAGCGGCCGCGACGCCCTCGCGGCCCAGCTCGAGTGGGAGCACGGGTTCGTCGAGCCCATGCCCGCCGCCCAGCCGGTCTGGTTCGGCCTCGGCGCCGGGCTGGCCTATGTCGTCGGCGCCCTGGTGCCGCTGCTGATCACGTACATCTTCCCGGTCGACGTCGAGACCTGGGCGATCCTCGTCGCCGTGCTCGTCGCCCTGTCGCTCTCCGCCGTGGTCGCCGCACGCGCCGGCGACCTGGTGCCGCGCCGGATGTTGGCCCGGACGCTCGTGGTCGGCGTCCTCACCATGGCCATCAGCTACCTCGCCGGTGAGCTCCTGCTCTGAGGCGTCGGCCGAGCGGGCCTCAGCTCGGACGTTCGCAGTCGGTGCAGCGGACGTCGTCGACCTCGTCGCCGGCCAGGAAGGCGGTGAGCCAGTCGATCAACACCTCGTCGTCGACCTCCTCGTCGTAGAGGGCGTCGTTGCCGAGGATGGTGTGGCCGGTGCCCGGTGACACCCAGTTGACGATGTCGACCCCCTCCGCCGCGATCGCCCGGTTGTTCTCGTCGATGAGGTCGACCAGGTTCGACGGGTCGACGCCGATCAGCGCCGAGAACGAGGCCTGCACCTCGTCGAAGGCGTTGTTGAAGGTCGCGAACCGGAGGTCGGGGTCGTGGGCGGAGGCGTTGACGAACAGACCGGGGAGCGACCAGGCCTCCGGTGGCAGGTCGGCCGTCTCGGGCCACGGCGGGATCGAGCCGGTGACGCCCCACAGGCTGCCGATGGCCAGGGTGATCTCGGGGGTGCCGGGGTAGGCGGCCGAGGCGTCGGCCACCACCGCGATGTCGGCGTCGGGCCAGACGTCGTGGGCGCCACCGCCGAAGGCCGGGGCGCTGGCCGACCCGGCGCTCGACCCGGCGACGACGACCTCGGTGGCCGCGGGGAACAGGGCCGCGGCGGCGCCGAGGGCGGTGGAGGCGTTGACGAAGCCCTTGTGCTGGACGACGACGTCGTTGCCGTAGTCGTGCTCGGTCGTGCCGAGGTGGAGGTCGCCGGTGCAGTACGGCACGACGACCATCGAGTGGTCGGCCAGCGGGTTGTCGGGGTTGTCCAGGTCGAAGATGCCCCCGTCGCCCGGCCCCTCGTCGCCGGCCAGGTCGGTCGTATAGGTGGCGGTGTCGC